>NZ_CAPDXS010000021.1:0-3054 GCF_948601915.1 uncultured Acetatifactor sp.
TGTGCTCTTCCGATCTAATATGTACCGGGAAGTCAGCACGCTGCACAGCTATGATTCATGCAGGCCGTTGTTCTGAGGCCTCGGAGGGTCTGGGGACAACGGCAAAAAGCGCTGCAGGTGCTGCCGTTTACGGCGGCAAGGGGCGCAGCTGCCGCATTCCGGCGGCAATAGGATGCAATTTGGATAAGACGGGAGTGGGGAGATGTTATATTTTATTCCGGCATGGTACAAGGAGAAGGAATGGTGCGAAGACGAACAGAGCTGGCGCGTGAAGCGCGCCCATTCGGAATTCGATGATACGGTGAAGCAGATTCAGCTCTTCCACCGCAGCGGGGCATATGAATACCGAATCATGCTCCTCTCAGCAGCTCCGAATTTCCGGCATTTCCTCCACAGGCAGGGGGTATACCGTGCCCCGTACTGGTCCTGTTTCGATGCCATACAGGAGATTCGGCGCAGAAAGGTCAGGGTATGGTCCTTCCATGACCTGAAATGGCCAGAGGGAATCGAATTCCTCTATACTCCCTTTGTGGTGGTGGCCATGCTGGGGAATGAGAAATATGCCCAGGTCGACTTTGGAGAGGATGGGAATCCGATTTGGGTGGAGCTGTACCAGGGCGGTGTGGTATGCCGCCGGAATCTCTATGATGACAGAGGCTTCATTGCCAGTACGATTCTGTATGAGGGAGGCCAGCCGGTCTGCCAGGACTATCTGTGTGAGAACGGAACCTGGAAGCTGCGGTGCTATCGGAAGGACGGCCATGTGGAGATTAACAGGAAGTGCCCGGAATATCTGCTGGAGTATGGAGGAAAGTGGCATACGAGACGGTTCTTCAGGAGATCCTACGACAGCATCGGGCAGGTCGTATATGAAGTGCTGGCATCTTATCTGGAGCTGACGGATGCAGGGGATATCTTTTGTGTGGCCATGCACGGTCTGCATGTGCACCTGCTGGGCAGGAACCTGAGGGGCAGAAAGAAGATTCTGTCTTTCTTCCAGGACAGGTATCAGGTGGGAAGCGACTCGGTGGTATTGGAAATGATCCGGCAGGCTGATTATGTGGTGGCAGATTCCAGGGAGACCGCCCGGAGGATACAGAAACAGGTTGCTGTAGACAAAAGGCGGCTGGCTGCGATTCCGCCTTATGATACCAGGACAGACGAGGGAATCGGTCTGCAGATGGGAGTCCAGAAGATTCTGGTGCCGGTGGACGGTCTGGACGATGGGACATTCAGGGAGATGATACGCATCATGGGGGCCTGCCTTCCCCAGAAGGAAAACATGCGCATCCACCTTTTTACCAGGGAAGCCAGATATGACAGGAAACGAAGGCTTCTGGAGCAGGTCCGCAGGGAGCTGGACAGTGCCGGCATGCCGGAAGAATGGGCTGCCGATACAGAGGGCGCGATGGTCTCAGAGAATGATCTGGAAGGTGAGGGAAGGAGTTCCGCCCGCTTCTTTCCGGAGCAATGTGTGGACGAACTGTCTGTGAGCAAATGTATGCGGGAGCAATGGCTGCTGGTAGATCTGCGGAATGTCCCGGAACAGTACCTGCAGATCAATGCCATCAGTTTCGGAATTCCCCAGATTGTAAGGAGAAGGACAGATTTTATAGAACATGGCGGCAATGGTATTGTACTGGACGGGCTGGAGCGGCTGCCAAAGGCGCTGGACTATTATCTGAACGGGCTGAAGCACTGGAACGAAGCAAAGGTGTATTCCTATGAAATCAGCAGGGAGTATACCACTGCCCGGCTGTTGGAGATGTGGGGGGAGGTCATGGACAGCGTTGGATGAGATACGTATCTTGCAACTGGGGCAAGAAGACTGGAGGAAAATCTATGCACTGCCGGAGGGCGTGGCCCTGGATCATGCGGAGGCCTTCCGGGAACTGCCGGAGAAGCCTTATGATATGTTCTTTCTGGACAGGAATCCTCTGGACGAGGAGATAGAACTGCTCTTCCAGGGGGCAAAGGCTTATACCCTCTTCGTGACCGACAGGGTGGAGGTTCAGGGCAGGGCAGAATGGCTCTGCCGCAGCAGGAAGGCCCGGCACATCGCAAGGACGGATATACAGAGGTTCCTCACAGAGGAATCCAGGTATTACTATTCGCGGCCCTATGGGGAGAAATTCAGACTGGCGGATGTGGCCATCGCTCAGGGGTTCCAGGGAAAGGTAAGGTGGAACGGGAACCAGAATGTGCTGTTGGAGGCAGACTTCGGGGATGCCTTCCGCCAGGTTGCCTACTGGCGCTACAACAGCCCGGTGCCCCGGGGACAGGCTGTTGATTTCTGGCTGGAATATCACAGGGACCCTGAGGTGGAGATTTCCATGGTGCTGACTCTCTTCGCCGCGGGAAGCGCCTCTGACGTGCTGGAACAGTGGGAGCTGGGAGAAGAGGAACTGGAAAAGGTGGTTCAGGTGGCATGCGGAAAGGGGGACGGCACTTTCTTCGTCTCGCTCCGGGCAAAGGGCAGGGGAAGGCTATGGCTGACAGCTCTGCACAAGAGGATTTCCAGGGGGAGCCATGGATATTTCCTGCCGGGGGGAGAGCGGTACGTGACAGCGGGACGGGAGGAGGCATTCTGCTATTTCGAGCCGGGAGACATGAAGCCGCCCTTGAATGTGTATTTCTCCGGATACAAGACATTACAGGGATTCGAGGGCTACTATATGATGCGGGGTCTGGGATGCCCTTTTCTGCTGCTGTCTGAGCCCAGGCTGGAGGGCGGAGGGTTCTATATGGGTTCTTCTGACTATGAACATATGTTCGAAAATTCCATCAGAAAACATATGGAGGAACTGGGATTTACCGCGGAGCAGGTGATTTTGTCGGGCCTGTCCATGGGTACTTTCGGTGCCATCTATTATGGATGCGACATCCGTCCCCATGCCATGATTGTGGGCAAGCCTCTGGCCAGTATCGGGAATGTGGCAGCAAACGAGAAGCACCTACGTCCCGGGGGATTCCCCACCTCACTGGATGTGCTTCGCGCCCAGTGCGGCGGCCTGGGTGAGGAGGACGTGGAGCGGCTCAATGAGAAGTTCTGGA
>NZ_CAPDXS010000021.1:3064-47627 GCF_948601915.1 uncultured Acetatifactor sp.
CTGGAAGAAATTCCGGGAGGCGGACTGGGGAAATTCAAAGTTCGCCATTGCGTACATGATTGAGGACGACTATGATGCAGATGCCTATGAGACCCTGCTCTCCCACCTGCAGTCAGGCGGCGTACAGGCCTATGGGAAAGGGCTACATGGACGGCACAATGACAATACACAGGGCATCATAAGCTGGTTCCTGGGGCAGTATAACAAGATACTGCGGGAGGACTTCGGCAGGAGGAGGGAAGGGTGAAGGGATTCTTGAGACGGTTCGCCTTCCGTGGCGGCAGTGCGCAGGAGCAGCCAGGGAACAGAATAGCCACAGGGGAAAAATGGATAATCTACTGGAATGAGTATTCTTCCGATACCTACCTGTATGGATCGGAGGTAATATACCATGCCAGGGATGATGTGGAATTCTATAATGAGCTGATGCCGCCAGGGACGGTGATCAAACAGTGGTATTCCAGGACCTACTACCAGATACAGCGGATAGAACCGGCCCTGCCCATGATAGACGGTGAGGGGGAATACAGGCTGCGGGTTCACATAGACTGTCCCGAAGGGGAGAGATGGCTGATACAACTGGTGTTCTATGACAAATATGACGCCGAGGCAGGGCGCATCGCCATAAGGGAACCGGTGGCTTACTTCCAGTGTCCCCTGAGGACTTACAGCTATCGCATGCAGCTGATGAATGGCGGTATGACCCGCTTCCACTTTCATTTTATAGAGATTCAGGAAATAGAACATGAGACGGACGAGGCATTTGAAGAAACTGTATAAGATTCTGAGAAAGGTCAGGAGTTATGAGGAACAGATGGCGCGGCTTACCGACCAGGAGCTGGCCCACCTGACGGATGAATTCAGGGCGCGCCTGGCAGGGGGGGAGACCCTGGATGGCATTCTGCCGGAGGCGTTTGCGGCAATCTGCGAGGCAGACCGCCGTATTCTGGGGATGTCTCCTTTTGATGTGCAGGTGCTGGGAGGCATTGCGCTGCACCAGGGATGCCTGGCAGAGATGCATACAGGAGAGGGGAAGACTCTGATGGCGACCCTGCCCCTTTATCTGAACGCCCTGACGGGGAAACTCGCCATCCTGGTGACGGCCAACGAATACCTGGCCTGCAGGGACGCGGAGGAGCTGGGGCCGGTATACCGCTTTATGGGACTGACCGTGGCCACAGGCGTCCCGACCAGGGAACAGGAAGAATTCGGCACAGAGGAGAAGAAGGCGGTATATGCGTCAGATATTGTATATACCACCCACAGCGCTTTGGGTTTTGACTATCTGATGAACAATCTGGTGAAAAACGCCAAAGAACGTTTCCTGCGGGAGTATTACTATGTAATCGTTGATGAGGCAGACTCCGTGCTGCTGGACGGCGCACAGACCCCCCTTGTGATATCCGCCTCCCCCAGGGTGCAGTCCAACCTGTATGAGGTGGCGGATTTTTTCGTCACTACATTGGTGGAAGAAGAGGACTATATGCTGGAGGAGGGAAAGGTATGGCTCACGGAGGAAGGCATCCGGTATGCGGAGACTTTCTTCCAAATCGATAATTTCTATGGCAGGGAACACTTCGAGATCAACCGCCATGTAATCCTGGCTCTGCGGGCCAGGAAGCTGTTCGAGAGCGGGGAGAACTACATGGTGAGCCGGGAGGGGGAACTGCTGCTGTTGGACAGCAGTACAGGCAGGACACTGAAAGGAATGAAGCTCCGGGGAGGACAGCATCAGGCGCTGGAAGTGAAGGAAGGCCTGAAGCCTACCCAGGAGAGCCGTGCGGTGGCCGTCATCACCTTCCAGAACCTGTTCCGGATGTTCCCAAAGCTGGCGGGAATGAGCGGGACCATGGCAGATGCCGCTGAGGAGCTGCGGGATATCTACGGCGTAAAGGTGGTGGTCATTCCGCCTAACCGCCCCGGAAAAAGGGTGGATCTGCCGGACCGCTATTTTCCGAATACGAAGAAACAGGTCGCAGCGGCAATCATAAATGCCCTGGAAATCCATAGGACAGGCCGCCCTGTGCTGATCGTGGCGGCCAATATCGAGAATACAGAGAAGGTCCATCAGGCATTCCTGCGTAAGAAGATACCCCACAATGTCCTGAGTGCCAGCAATGCCTACTGGGAAGCGCAGATTGTCAAGGAGGCGGGACGGCAGGGGGCAGTGACCGTGGCTACCACCATGGCAGGCAGGGGAACGGACATCAAGCTGGGAGAGGGCGTGGAGGAACTGGGGGGTCTGGCGGTAATCGGCATCGGCCGGATGGAAAATGTGAGAATGGAGCGGCAGGCCCGGGGACGGGCCGGCAGACAGGGGGATGCAGGCAGCAGCCAGTTCTTCGTGTCCCTGCAGGATGACGTGATGGGGGAGAATCCCGCCTATGACAAATACATAGAGGGGAAGAAGCGCATCAGCAGACGGAGGCTGCAGAAATACATCGACAAGGCCCAGGTGATGGGGGAGGAATCCGCAGTCCTGAGTCGGAAGCGTTCTGTGGACTATGACAAGGTAATCCAGAGGCAGAGGAACCTGATATATGCCACCAGGGATAAGCTGCTAGAAGGGGAGGAGCTCCCCATGGAAATGATATTGGAGATGGCTGAGCGGAACATAAAACGGTTCCTGGCTTCCGGAGGGCTGGCCGATATGCGTGCATTGAACCGCTATATCCTGGACAACATTTCCTATCGGCTGGAGGATGAGGCGCCGGATTTCGCCCCGGGGGACAGGAAGGCCATAGAGAGGTATCTCATGGAGAGGGTACGACAGGGGCTGGAGGAACAGGAGAAGAAGACGGGCAGTACCGGCCGCATGAACCAGTTCATGCGCGTGGCGGTGCTGAGCGCCATCGATGAGGCCTGGGTGGAGCAGGTGGACTATATGCAGCAGCTCCAGTCGGCGGTATCAGGCAGGGCCACCGCCCAGCGCAACCTGCTGTTCGAGTACCAGGACGATTCTTTCGCATCGTTCCGGAGCATGGAGGGCACTGTCTATGAGAATGCCATGCGGAATATCCTGTTGAGCGATATCTATGTGGATGAGAAGAGACAGCTCCATATTGTGTTTCCCTGAAGGGGAGGCTCTGGGCGGGGAAGGGGAACTGGCCGGAAAGGCTACAGACAGGAGAGAGGGATTGGGCGGGAACACTGGACAGAGAGGATGGAGGGATCCGGTCCGGGAATCTGTACCAGGGAAAGCAACGGAGGAATGACAGGCAGTGGCGGTTTATGTATGCAGTCTTTTGGTGGGATATTCTCCAAATGGGGTGGATTATGCACAGGGATACCGTGCCGGGATTCTGAGAAAAATGTCCTGCCCTGTGCGGTATATTTTCGCAGAGCTGCCCGAAAGACGGGATGTCGTATTTTATGAGAGCCTTGGGATAAAGGAAGAGGAGATGCTCAGTATGTACCACTCTCTTCTGGACCGGCCGGCTCTGGGACTGGCGGTGATGGTACAGGATAAGCTGATGGAGTTAAGGCAGAGCCTGGAAATCACGGATGTGGAATACCGGGATGCGGATGTACGGTTGTGGAAGGACGGCATGGTGGCAGCCTCGCTGATACTTGACCAGAAGGAGCCGGATGCACTTGCTATGGTTCATTTCTTCCACCAGGGAAAGCTGATTCGTACAGAATACTATACAGACCATATGGCCTATGTCGACTATTTTGTGACGGCAGAGTCGGAGCACGGGCTTTATGCGAAGAAGATAAAACGTACCTATTGTCATGGGAATGGATCCATTGCTTATGAACAGATCTTTGAAGGGGAGAAGTCCTGGTATCTGTTCCCGGATGGAAAGATGCTTACGAAAGCGGAGTTCATCGCGGAATTTGTAAAGGGATTGCATTTGTCGCGGAAGGATACAGTCCTAATAGACCGTTTCGCTCAGATGGATTACATCCAGCCGCTTTTCCAGGAGAAGGGGTCGGCTCGGATGATAGCCGTCATGCACGCCGGACATTATTTTGAAAAGGGGGAGAGCAGCTATACCGTGAACTTCAACCAGGATTACAATTATCTGTTCAAGTATTCCGGTATGTTGGATGCGGTCGTGGTGTCTACCTGGCAGCAGAAGGAGGATTTGGAGGACAAGCTCCGGGAGTATGGTTGTACTGTTCCCCGCATCGTGGTCATTCCGGCAGGCGGTGTGGACAGATTGCGGTATCCGGACAAGGGGAGGAAGGGGGGATCCATGTTATCGGTCTCCCGAATTCAGCCTCACAAAAGAATCGATTGGCTCATAAAATGCGCCGTAAAAGCACACCAGGTGAATCCCGATATCTCATTGGACATCTATGGCAGGGGGAACCAGGAATACGTGGCTGCGATGAGGAGACTGGTAGAAGAACATCAGGCCCAGTCCTATATTCGGTTCATGGGACACCAGGATGTCAGGGAAATTTACCGGAACTATGAAGTGTTTCTGACGGCCTCTACTTTTGAAACCTTGGGTCTCTCCATACTGGAGGCTATTTCCTCTGGAACAGCGGTAATTGGGCTGGATGCGAAATATGGAAGTCGTCTATTGGTTCATTCTGGGGAGAATGGCTATCTGGTTAAGTTTGCACCCTCTTCTGTTAACGAGGATACAGAGAAGCTGGTTGATAGCTTGGCTGAAAAAATTATAGAAATTTTTCGTAATCCAGAATGTTTGGAGAGGTTTCATACGAATTCTTATATAATTGCAGAAGAATATTCCATGCAAGCTATTTCGGATAAGTGGATGGAATTGCTGTAATAACTCTTTGACAGAAAGGGGGGAAGAGTGATATGATTTATAGTTTTCATCATTATTATCATTGGTTAAAGGGTGGTGTGGAGACAGGGCAGGCGTATCGGGCAAAACTTTTTCGAAAGATGGGAATGGATGCTAAATTTGTATTTGCCACTACATTTCCTGAACATAATATTTGGGATGAGACAAGGGAATTGGGTTACTTGGATTCAGAGGTTCTGTGGATGTATAGTTTTTTTACGGATTGTAAGCCTTCACCAGTTACTTATACTTTGGCGCAGCTGGAGGATACTTTTGAGGAAGAGTTTGTTTATTCTAGAAGTGGAGCCTGTGTGACATATACGTTTCCGCGGATGAATATCTATTACACCGCATTTTTGGCAGATGGTAGTAGTGACATTGTATATAGTCTTGTGATGATTTCCAATGGCTGTCTGATACGAAAGGATTATTATACCTATTGTAGAGTGTACTCGGAATTTTACATTCCGGTAGAAGGGCATGCAAAACTGTATTTGAGAAGGTTTTTTAATGAAAACGGAGTGATTGCATATGAAGAGATGGTAGATGGAGACAGAGTGATATATAAATTTCCGGACAGGTTGGTCTATTCCAGAGAAGAGTTGCTGGGATATATGATGACCTGTCTTGGCTTTACTGAGAAGGATGTAGTTCTGATAGATGGAGAGTGGGGAATGATTGACGGAGCTGCATTCATACAGAATACATTTCCGGCAAAGGTTGGTTTTATTATTCACTCTGGGCATTATCGCTATAGCGATGAGGAACATATTTTGTGGTACGATATGTTTGAATATGCGCTCTCCCATCCTGAGAGGATTTACTTTTTTGCAACGAATACAGATGCACAGAGTCATCTGCTTCGAGAACAATTCCATTATTATAAAGGAAAGGATGCCAGGGTAGAGACGATTCCGGTGGCTGGTCTGGATAGGATTCGCATACCTCAGGAGGGCAGGAAGCCACATTCCCTCATTACAGCCGGACGATTACAGGTCGATAAGCGAACGGGTTGGATTATTGAAGCTGTGGTGACAGCCAGAAAGGTAATTCCAGATTTGATTCTGGATATCTATGGGGAAGGCGATGAGAAAGACAAGCTACAGGAACAGATAGAGAGGTTAGGCTGTAGCAGTTATGTGCGCTTATGCGGTTTTCGGAAATTGGAGGAGATTTACCAACAATATGAGGCATATGTATCAGCGTCTTCTGGAGAGACCTTCGGCATAACACTGTTGGAGGCAGTTGGTTCAGGACTTCCCATAGTGGGATTTGACCTGCCATATGGAATGCAGGTATTTGTGGAAGACGGGAAAAACGGATACCGGATTTCCAGGATTTCAAGTGAGGGGCTGGCGGAGGGGATTGTCAGGCTTTTTACAGAAGCGAACCTGGAATCCTTTCGGAAATATTCTTATCAGAAAGCAGAAAGCTACCTGGAGATAGCGATAGAGAAGAAATGGAGGGAGGTATTGTCTTGACAGTTCATATCACAAATATCTATGGTTTAGCTGGCACAGTAAGAAAAGCGCAACAGATGGTAGCGAATATAGCGAAAAGGGATTTACATTTCAATGAACTGGGTATTTATAAATATCCCATGCATACGGACACGGCAGACATGCTTCGCACCCGTCTGGATGGAGTCATAGCCTCGGTAGGGTATGGGGATGTGGTAATCTTCCAATTTCCTACATGGAATGGCATTGCGTTTGATGAAGCATTTGTGGCACATTTTAATGGATATAGAGAACTGAAAAAGATTTTCTTTCTGCATGATGTCCCCCCATTGATGGACAACAGGGTACTTAAAGAGCTGGACAGATATATCGCGCTTTATAACAGGGCAGACTTGATTATTCTTCCATCCCGGAATATGGCAGATTACCTGTGCTCCAAAGGACTTACTGTGAAGAAAACAGTTATCCAGAGAATGTGGGATGCGCCTGTGGATATTGACCTGGCAGAGAAGCCACCCTTTCGAAGACGGATAAACTTTGCGGCAGATGTAGTACAAGTACCCCGGTCTTTTGTACAACATTGGGACAGCGATATGGTGGAACTGGCAGTTACGGCGCAGCCGGGAGAATATGTCTGGGCTGAAGGCCGGAATATCCGTTATCTGGGGTGGTTCAACCACGAAAATCTCCTGACAGATGCATTGAGGAAGAGCGGCGGCTTTGGCCTGCTCTGGCACGATGATTTGGCATGGATTGAGTATATGAAGCGGAATGCCTGTTGTAAACTTGGCACCTATCTGGCCGCAGGCCTTCCGGTGATTGTGCATGAGAGCATTCCTGAAGCAGACACGATTCGCAGGAAGCATCTGGGGCTGACAGTGGCATCCATGGAGGAAGCGATAGGCCGTGTAGCGATTATTACAGAGGAGCAATATGTGCAGATGAGGCAAGCGGCAGACTCTTTTGGTTACCTGATTCGAAGTGGCTACTTTACCAGAAAGCTGCTGACGGACGCAGTGTTCCAACTGCTGTATGACTGACGTTGAAGACGGGAGAAGGGAAGGGCGATGATTTATAATTTTCACCACTTTTACTATTGGCTGAAAGGCGGTGTGGAGACGGGGCAGGCATACCGGGCGAAGCTGTTCCGAAAGCTTGGGCTGGACGCGAAGTTTGTCTTTGCCACGACCTTTCCGGAGAGGAACATCCAGCAGGAAACATCTTATCTTGGCTTTCTGGATTCCGAAGTAATCTGGATGTATGGATTTTTCACGGACTGTAGAATTTCGCCAGTTACGTATACCTTGGAACAGTTTGAAGATACGTTTGATGAGACGAACTATACTTTTTCCAGGGATGGGGCCATTATAACTTACAGGTTCCCCCGGTTGGGTGTGATTTATAAGATCTTTCTGGCAGATGACAAAGGGAATCTTGTCCACAGGGTGGAGATGATTTCCGGTGGCTGCCTGATCCGAAAGGATTATTATACCTATTGCAGGATTTATTCCGAATACTATGTTCCGGTGGACGGACAGGCGCATCTGTATCTGAGAAGGTTTTTCAACCAGGACGGAAGCGTGGCTTATGAGGAAGTGGCAGAGGGAGACAGGGTTCTCTACAAATTTCCGGATCGGGTGCTGTTTTCCAGGGAAGAACTGTTGGGTTATATGATGTCCCAGATGAATCTGACCAGGAACGACACGGTTATCATTGATTTGGAACCAGGAATGATTGAGAAGGCGGCCTTCATTTTGAATGCTGCGTCTGCCAGGGTGGGACTGGTGATGCATGCAGAGCACTTCTGGAATCAGGATGCGGAGCATGTTCTGTGGTATGACATCTATGAATATGCCTTCGCCCACCCGGAAAAAATCAGTTTCTTCATTACGAACACGGATGCCCAGAGAGATCTTCTCCGGGAACAGATGCAGAAGTATAAAGGAATATGTCCTGACATTATAACGATACCGGTGGTGGGTCTTCCCGGACTTCGAAAGTCCCAGAAGCCGAGACGTAAGTTCGCATTGCTGTCTGTGGGCCGACTGGCACCGGAGAAGCGGATGAACCAGGTGATAGAGGCCGTAGTGAAGGCCAGGGAAAAGGTGCCGGAACTGTCGCTGGATATCTATGGGGAAGGCGGGGAGAGGGGAAATCTGCAGGCGATGGTCGAAAAGCTGGGCTGCGGAGATTATGTACATTTGTGTGGTTTTCAGAAACTGGACGAGGTTTATCAGGAATATGAAGCTTATGTATCTGCGTCCTACGTGGAGACGTTGGGGGTGACGCTTTTGGAGGCCATTGGCTCCGGGCTTCCCATTGTCGGTTATGATATGCGATATGGGGCGCAAATGTTCATTGACGAGGGGGAGAATGGCTATAAGGTGCCCTGGGAGGATGTGGAGGCACTGGCAGAGGGAATCGTCCGGCTGTTCACGGAGGCAGATTTTGAGGCGTTCCGGCGGCATTCCTATGAGAAAGCAGAAAGCTATCTGGAGAAGGAGGTGGAGAGGAAATGGCAGAACCTGTTATGTTGAAGGATACCGTATTGCTGTTCGACAGTTATTCCCCAGCCAGCAGGCGGCTGCATGAGTCGTTTCTGCGGGCGGGCTGTCCGTGTTCTGTGGTAATTCTGGAAGAGGATCCATTCCTGCCGGAGGGAGTCATGTCGGTATACGACTTGTTTCTGGGATATTTTCAAGAGGAGGGAAGGAGCCTTGGGAAGCCCCGGTTCTTCAACGAGATTCCGGTACCTGACCATTGGAGCATCCATGCGGGAGTCGGGGAGACGGATTATGGACGGATTACGTACCAACATGAGGAAAAAGGGCGGATCTATTACTGGGAATCCACCAGGAAATGGCTGGTGAGGGCAGTGGACTGGTTCGACAGGAAGGGGAATGTGCGATTCCGAGATTTTTACAACAGGTATGGTGCTGTCTATGCCAGGACATGTTATGACGGCCAGGGCAGGGAGCTGGGCAGAACCTGGTTTACCGTGGGAGGCCAGGAGGCAATCGTGGAGAATGCTGTCACAGGGGACCTGATTGTAAACGACGGTGAGCTGGTGAAATTTTTCCGGGCCAGGAGAGATATGGTGCTCTATTTCCTGAACCGGGCAGGGGCCGGGCAGAGACGGGTCTGCTATGACTCGCTGGGGGAAGCTTTCTGGATATCCGAGAGGCTTGAACCGGCGGCCAGGCGGGGGATGCTGTTCTGGCAGGAAAACATGGAAGGAGCGGTTCCGGAGGACATGCGGAGAATCCTGGAGGGGCATGCAGTACGCACAGAAAAGATTCTGCTACAGAAGCGGGGGGACTATGACAGGCTGCTGGAAATGGGGGCCGACCCGGCCAGGATAGGGAAGCTGGGCCACATCTATGAGTTCAGGAAAGAAAACGGGCATCAGCCGCAGGCACTGATCTGTACCAATTCCGAGAGGATAGAACATTGTGAGGAGCTGGTCAGGGAGTTTCCGCGGATGCATTTCCATATCGCAGCAGTTACGCTGATGTCCCCAAAGCTCATGGCGCTGGAGACATATGGCAATGTGTCGCTGTATCCATGTGTGCAGAAACCGATACTGGACGAACTCTTCCTGTCCTGCGATTACTATTTCGACATCAACCACTGGACGGAAATCGTGTCTGCGGTATATCAGGCGTTCCTGCACAACCAGTTGATTTTTGCCTTTGAAGAGACCATACATAACCGGGAGTATGTGGCGGAGGCCCATATCTATCCGGTGGCGGAGTATGCGAAAATGGCAGCGGATGTAAGGGAAATGATGGAAAATGGAGAAACCATGGACCGTCATCTGAAGATGCAGCTTGCGGAGGCCATGGCGGAGGACAGGGATGCCTATATGCAGGTCCTGGGCGGGATTGGCTAATATCAGGGGAAAGCAATGAAAGGCTGTGGAAAAGCATGGAGAAGGAAGGATGCAGCATGGTGGTCTTCTCAGACAAATATACGGAATCTGTCAGAATGTTACAGGAGACATTTCACAGAATGGGATGTGATGCAAAAATCGTGGTGCTGGAAGATGACGGATTCCTGCCGGAGGGAACGGAGTCCCTTTATGAATACTTCATGTATCGGAATCGCCGGGGAGAACTTGTGGTAAAAGACCTTTTCTACAATTTTCTGGAGCTTCCCCCATTCTGGGAAGTGCGGCTGACAGGGGGAAGGGGCGCTGTCTTCCACATGGGCTGTGAAAAGGCGCGGATCTGTTTTCGGGAACCGGCAGAGAACCGGAATGTGCTCCGGGTGGAATGGCATATGGAAGACGGGTGGGTCTACCGGATCGATTTCTACAACAGATATGGTCTGCGATATGCAAGCGCATTTTCAGATACAGCGGGGAAAATGAACGCAAAGGTATATTACTCCACACAGAATCAGGAACAGGTGGTGGAGCAGCCGGGCAATCATATCATCTCACTGTTGGAGGAGGGGCAGCTCAAGAAATGCTTTGCCTCCAGGGCCGAATTCATTCAGTATTACAGAGAGGAAAGCGGCTTGAAGGAAGCAGGTATCCTAATGGTGCAGGAGGCAGAGTCTTTAGAGGATTTGGAGCTTGCCGGCAGCGGCAGGGATTATTGGAAGCGCATCCTGTTTTCGGACAGGGGGCTGCTGGACAGATATATAGCCATGGGGGGACAGAATGGCAGCCTGTTTTACGGGATTCCGGAAGCGTACAGGGAGAACCGTGCCAGGGGAGAGGCCATGATCCTGACGGCCTCCGATCAGGTGGAGCATGTGGAAGACCTGATTAGAGGACTGCCGGACATGATGTTCCACATAGCGGCCAACACGCAGGTATCAGACAGGCTTGGAAGGTTGGCAGAGCTGGAAAATGTAAGGGTCTATCCACAGATAAGCGGCCAGGATTTGGCCGGGCTATGGGATATCTGTGATTTTTACCTGGATATCAACCATTATCGGGAGATATACAATGCAGTTTCCACGGCTCATGAGAAGAATCTCGTCATTCTGGGATTCAGGGATACCGTTCACCGCAGGGAGCTGATGGCAGACGTGTGCATATATGATGGGGCTGATTGGGGGGAGATGGCTTTGGCTATCGGAAGGCTGCGGGCAGACTCAGGAGCGTTACAGGATACATTGGCATCACAGCAGGAACAGAAGCGGAAGATCTGGAGTCGGTTTATGCAGGATTTGGGACAGGGACGGTATTGAGCATGGTATATGCAGGAAAAAACAGTAGGAGGGAAGACGACCATGGTGTACAATTTTAACTTAGGCATCGGCTGGGCCAGCAGCGGGGTGGAATATGCGCAGGCTTACAGAGCCAGGCTGCTGCGGGGGATCGGCCAGGAGGCCAGATTCGTATTCACGGATATGTTCCCCAGGGAGAATATCCAGCATATGACGGAGAACATCGGCTTTCTGGATGAGGAGGTCATATGGCTTTATACGTTTTTCACAGACTGCAGGATTTCGGCGGTGACTTTTACCTTGAAACAGCTGGAGGAGACATTCGGGGACAGGAAGTTTGCCGGTGAGAGGGACGGAGCTAAGGTAAAGTATACCTTTCCGGGCACCAACACCTACTATATGGCCTATCTGGTCAACGGGCAGGAGAGAAGGGTACATCGTGTGGAGATGGTATCGAACGGCTGCCTGATTCGGAAGGATTATTACACCTATTGCAGGATATATTCGGAATATTATGCACCACTGGACAATACGGCACATCTCTATCACCGGAGGTTTTTCAATGAGGACGGGACGGTGTCCTATGAGGAGATCATCGATGGGGACAGGGTCATGTACCAGTTCCCGGACCGGCTCCTGTGCTCCAAGGAGGAGCTGGTGGGATATCTGGTATCGCGGCTTAACCTGACGAAAAAGGATGTGGTCCTAATCGACAGGACCACGGGAATCGGCCAGGCCATTCTGCAGAATGCCGGTTCGGCCAGGGTAGGGATTGTGATTCATGCAGACCATTTCAGCGAGGGCAGCACGGACGAGGAAGCGGTGCTCTGGAACAATTATTATGAGTATGCATTCTCCCAGTGGAAGCATATCAAGTTCTACGTGGCATCTACGGATGTCCAGAACCGCCTCCTGAAACAGCAGTTCAAGAAATATATGGGCATCAGCCCCAAGGTGGTGACGATTCCGGTGGGAAGCCTGGAAGAACTGAAGAAGCCGGATAAGGCCAGGCGAAGGCATGCCCTGATTACGGCATCGCGACTGGCCGGTGAGAAGCATATCGACTGGATTATTGACGCAGTGGTGGCTGCCAGGGAGAAGGTTCCGGATATTTCCATTGACATCTATGGGAAAGGGGGAGAAGAGGAGAAGCTGCGGGCACAGATCGCGAAGCTGGGCTGCGGGGATTATGTACGTCTGTGCGGCCAGCAGAACCTGCAGGAGGTCTACCAGAATTATGAGGCTTATCTGTCAGGATCCACTAGCGAGGGGTTCGGCCTTACCCTGATGGAGGCGGTGGGGGCTGGACTTCCCATCATCGGCTTTGATGTGCGGTATGGCAATCCCAACTTCATAGATGACGCGGAAAACGGATACCTGATTCCGGTACATGACAAGATGGAGAAGCAGGAGCGGGTAGAGAAGCTGGCGGCATGCATCGTGCGCCTGTTCACAGAGGCAGACCTGGAGCGCTTCCATGCACATTCTTATGAGAAGGCGAAGGCCTATCTGACCAAGGAGGTAGAAGAAAAATGGAGAGGCATACTGAAATGAAGGACACCATACTGCTCTTTGACAATTACGGAACAGACAGTCAGAACCTGCATACTTCCTTCCGGCTGGCAGGGTTCCCCTATCCGGCGGTGGTGATTGAGGACAATGGGTTCCTGCCGGAAGGGGTCATGTCTGTCTATGGCTTTTTCCTGGGGGATTTCAGGGAAGTCCTGGGGGAGGGGGCGCGCCCTAAGTTCTTCAACCAGGTAGCGGTGCCGGACTACTGGGAGATCAGCGGCACCAACTCCAGCGGATCCATACATGACGGGCCTGTGGAGCGGGGGAAGATTTTCTATGCGGAGCCTGCCCACAGGCGCCGCGTGAGGATCGTGGACTGGTATGATGAGAAGGGATGCGTCCGTTCCAGCGACCATTATAACCGCTATGGGGCCCTGTTTGCCAGGACTGTCTTCAATGCCAGAGGGAAGAAGTTCAGCAAGTCATATTTCTCAGCCAAAGGACAGGAAGTCATTGTGGAGAATTATGTCACAGGGGATATTGTGCTCAATGAAGGGGCGGAAGTGCGGATCTTCCACACAAAGACAGAATTCATCGTATATTTCCTGGAGCGGGCAGGGTTCCTGGAGAGGCGGATTTTCTTCAATTCCCTGTCTACGCCATTTTTTGTGTCCAACCAGCTTGCCGCAGGCGCAAAAAGGGACATTCTGTTCTGGCAGGAGCCTGCCAGGGAGGACATCCCGGGAAACATGCAGGTCATTTTCCGGGGACAGGCCGGCCGAACGGCAAACGTCATGGTGCAGAAGCGGCAGTCTTATGACAAGCTGATTGCCCTGGGGGCAGATAAAGGCATGACCCATCATTTGGGCCATATCTATGAGTTCGCCAAGGAGAACGGGCACAGGCCGGAGGCGCTGATCTGCACCAATTCCGACAGGCTGGAGCAGTGTAAAATACTGATTGAGTCCCTTCCCCAGATGCATTTCCACATCGCGGCGCTGACAGAGATGTCATCAAAACTTATGAATCTGGACAATTATGGGAATGTAAGCCTGTATCCGGGGGTGAAACAGAAGATTCTGGACAGCCTGTTTGAGGAATGTGATTTCTATTTTGACATCAACCATGAGACAGAGATTGTGTCCGCGGTCCGCAGGGCGTTTCTGCACAATCAGCTCATATTTGCCTTTCAGGAGACCGCGCACAACCGGGATTATGTGGCAGATGTCCATGTGTATCCGGCAGGCAATGTAAACCGGATGATTGCCGATGTCAGGAAGGCCATGAAGGATGCGGCAGTGCTGGACCAGCGCCTGGAGAGGCAGCGGGAGGCAGCCATGGCAGAGACAGCGGAGCGGTATGTGGAGGCCTGTTCACTGTTTCATGGTTGAGGATTGATGTAAGCCTATCGTGGAAAAATGGATAAACTTGCCGGGAAGATGCCGATATGGCGCAGACGAGATTTCCTCGCCTGCGCCTTTTGCCTTCAGGAGGCCATGTCAGCATGTTTTTATGTCGGCAGACTGGAACTGACGCACAGCCCGCCCCATCCGACCCTGCTGTTGGGATACGCCGTCTCCCCCCGCAGCGCCCTGGCTCCGGCCCGCAGGTACGCTTTCACCTTCTCCCCATACAGGAACACGTCGTTCCCCCGCACGATTCCCCATTCCATGAGCAGCGCGCAGCTTCCCGCCACGATGGGCGTGGCGAAGGACGTGCCCGTCACCGGCCTATAGCCCCCATAGATGTCCGGTGCGAGGATGCCCACCCCCGGCGCGGCCAGGTCCGGCTTGGCCAGCCCAGCTGCCACCACGCCGATGGTCCGGTTGGCGTCCGCGTACCCCCGCCCCGAGAAATCCGCGTAAGCCTCATAGGTGCTGTCGTAGGCGCCCACGGATATGACCTTTGCCGCGGTGGAGGGGATGGTCAGGGTCACCTCCGGCGTGGACTGGTAGAAGCCTGTGCCCGCCGCCCGCACCACCGCGGAGGGCAGGTAGAAATAATAGCGCCCCGTCACCACCTGCAGGGGCTCCAGCCGTATCGTCCATACGCCGCTGTTGATGTAGTTCCGGCCCTCCGGCAGCATCTCGAAATAGATCTCCTCCGCCACCGCGTAAGGCGCCGGTTTCCCGAAATAGACCAGTATCTGGGTCTGTTCCAGGGTCAGGGTATATTTCCCGCCATTGATCATTTCAGGCAGCTGGGTCTCCTGGCCGCCGGGAGAGCGCAGGAAGATGCGGTAGGTATCGCAATAGTTCTTCCAGAGCTGGACGTTCAGGGTACGCTCATAGTCCGCCACTGCCAGCTCCACGGACACGGGACGGGCGATGGGGCCGATCCGGCTGGGGATGCCGTCTGCGCTGCCGGAGGGGATTCCTGCCCCCGGCCTGCCTCCGGCGATGTCGTCCTCCTGCAGAAGGCTGCCTGCCAGATGGCCGCCGCTGTTCCCCTCGTTGCCGCTGCCCACGCAGATGACGGTGCGGCCGATTTCGGCGGCATTGTCCAGGAACCGCTCTATCAGGGAGCTGCCGTCATGGGCTCCGTAGGTGTTGCCGAAGCTCAGGTTGATGACCAGGGGCATCCGAAGCTCTTTGGCCTTGTGGATTGCGTAGGTGACCGCGCGCATGATTTCCGTGGTCCTGGGGAAGGAGGCCGCGTCCGGTAGGCCCAGCTTGACGATCAGAAGCTCTGCCTCCGGCGCCACGCCCTGATACATGGGGCTGTCCCCTGCGGCGATTCCTGCCACCGCCGTGCCGTGGCCGCTGGAGTCTATGCTGGGCAGCAGCTCGTACTGCCGCTGTCCCGTAGGCGCAGCCAGCGCCTGATTGATCTGCGCGGAATCGAATTCCACGCCCAGCCGGTAACCGGCGGGAGGACGGCGTGCCGGGCGTGCTGCGTTCAGAGCGGAATCCTGCGTGCCGTCCATAGCGGCATTCTCTGCGCCACCCATATCGGTTGCGGCGCTGCCTCCGGCCTCCCGGCCGGTGCCGGCCCCGGCCGGTGCCTCCGGCTGCAGGGTCTGGTCCCAGAGGAACCGGATTCTGGTGCTGCCGTCCGATTTTCGGAATTCCGGTAATTTATAATCAATGCCGCTGTCCAGAACCGCCACCAGGACTCCGGCCCCGGAGAGGTTTGGATGGCGCAGCGTCACCTGGGCGATGCAGGAATTGTCCGTGGGCATCTCGATATCGTAGAAATACCGCTTGGGCATTTCCACGTATTCTATCTCTTCCAGCTCCACCATCCTGTCCACGAACTGCTCCGGCACGGTCAGCACCGCGTACCCGGCAATCAGATATTCCACCTCTATGCCCAGCGTCTTCAGGGTCTCCAGGCTGCCATGGTACTTTACGATCAGCTCCCAGGTGCGGGCCTGGGTGTCGAAGCCTACGTTAAGCTCCTCCGTCAGCGCCCTGGTCTGCTCCGGCGTCTGCAGGGCCAGCTGCAGGATATCCTCCAGTTTCTGGTTCATGGCTATCTCCTTTCTTCTCCCAGTCTATGCGGGCGGGGCGTGTTTCAGAATAAATTTGCTGTTGTGAAAGTATGGTGAATCGCTTATAATAAAGACATCCAATGTAGAGAGCGGGAGGGATGCGGGATGGGAATGTACCTAAATCCGGGAAACAGCGGTTTCGAAATCATAAGAAACAGTCGGTATGTGGATAAATCCGGCCTGATTGGGCTGATGAATGAGACCATAGAGACTACAAGGAAGCTGACCTGTATCAGCCGCCCCCGCCGTTTCGGCAAAACCTTTGCGGCCAAGATGCTGTGCGCTTACTATGACAGAACCTGCGATTCTTCCATGCTGTTCGACGATCTGGAGATTGCCCTCAATGAAAAGATGAATGACAGCTACAGGCGGCACCTGAATCAATACGACGTGATTTATCTGGATATGACGAACGTCATGGGGGAAGCTGGGAAAGAAGGGCTGGTCCCCTTTATCAGGAGGGGACTGACGAAGGAGCTTCAGGCAGAGTATCCGCAGATAAAGGCTGACGAATCCCTGACTGCCACATTGCTTTCGGCAGTTGCCCTGACGGGGCGCAAGTTCATCACGATCATAGATGAATGGGATGCGCCCATTCGGGAGACGCCGCAGATGCAGGAAGCATACCTCCATTTTCTGCGCAGCCTGTTCAAAAGCAGCGGCACTACGGACAGGATTTTCGCGGCAGCCTATATGACAGGGATTCTGCCCATTAAAAAGGACGGCTCCCAGTCGGCGATTTCGGATTTTCAGGAGTTTTCCGTTATCTTTCCTATGGAATACGCACAGTTTGTGGGCTTTACGGAAGGAGAGGTAAGGAGGCTCTGCGCGGAATATGACAGGGACTTTGACAGGATGAAGCAGTGGTATGACGGGTATGTGTTGGAGGGCGTGAATTCCATATACAATCCCAATTCTGTGATGAAAGCTGTCCGCAGCAACGGGTTCCGCTCTTACTGGACGGAGACGTCCGCGTCCAGAAGCCTGATGGAATATATCAGCCTGGATTTTGACGGCATGTCTAAAACCCTGGCGGAGCTTTTGGGCGGGATTGCCGTTCCGGTGGATACCGACGGCTTCGCAAACGACCTGGTGACGTTCCGCGACCGGGATGATGTGCTGACGCTGCTGATTCATCTGGGATATCTTTCCTATGACAGGGAGACAGGAAGGGCCCGGATTCCAAACGAGGAAATCAGGCTGGAGTTTGCCAGGACAGTCCGCGGGGTGAATCGGGATGAGACCATCAGGCGGGTTCGGGAGAGCGACAGGCTGATTCTGGACACAGTACAGGGGAATGAGGAGGCGGTGGCGGCCCAGATTGAAAAGATACACAGGGAAGAGACGGCGCCTCTCTTTTATCATAATGAACAGTCCCTGCGCAGCGTCATCAAGCTTGCGTATTTCAGCTATAAGGATCAATACATGAAATTCGAGGAGCTGCCATCAGGAGACGGATATGCGGATATCGTGTACCTGCCGAAGAAAATGTCGCCCATGCCCGCCTTGGTGATTGAACTGAAATGGAACCAGGTGGCGGAGGGCGCCATTGCCCAGATTAAGGAGAAGAAGTATCCGGAGGCGCTTTGGGATTACGGCGGGGAGATTCTGCTGGTGGGCATTGCGTATGACCGGGATGCAGAAAAGCGCAAGCATTCCTGCGTGATTGAGAGAGCAGAGCGGCAAAAGGATTGCAAAATAACCGGGCGGATGCTAAGATGATGGTAGGTTGCCCTATATCCTCTGTGAAGGGACAGTAGGAAAGCGCATGGGCATGAGAATGGAGGACAGAGTATGAAGGTGACGGTATGGAATGAAAATCTACACGAAAAAATGGAGGAGCGCGTGACGGAGCTGTATCCCGGCGGGCTCCACGCCTACATAGCCGGATTCCTGGTCGATGAGGGAATCCAGGTGCGCACGGCTACGCTGGACGACGAGGAGTGCGGGCTGCCGGAGGAGGTGCTGGCGGACACGGACGTGCTGGTGTGGTGGGGCCATATGGTCCATGACAGGGTGCCGGACGAAATCGTAGACCGGGTACAGCGGCACATCCTGTCCGGCATGGGCCTGGTGGTGCTGCACTCCGGCCACCATTCCAAGATTTTCCGCAGGATGCTGGGGACCACCTGCAACCTGAAATGGCGGGACGGTGCCAGGGAGCGGATTTGGACGGTAAAGCCCAACCATCCGATCGCCAAGGGGATACCGGAGACCTTTTCGTTGGAATGTGAGGAGATGTACGGGGAACCGTTTGACATCGCGGAGCCCCAGGAGACGGTGTTCATGGGATGGTTCAACGGCGGCGAGGTGTTCCGCAGCGGCTGCACCTGGGTGAGGGGAAACGGGAGGATTTTCTACTTTCAGCCGGGACATGAGACCAACCTTTCCTTCCAGAACGAATATGTGCAGCAGATCATCAGAAACGCCGTGCAGTGGGCATGCCCCATCCGGCGGGTGGAGCTGGACTGCCCGCATGTGGAGGCGCTGGAGAACGTTTAAAGGGCTTTTTGTGCATTCCTTTCCGAAATCCGCCTGGTGCCATGCTGGTGCGGGAGCGGATGAGGATTGGGAGCGTGGAAGGGATTATTGACATGTCTTTCAATTCAGTTGACTATTTGGTGTTCTTCCCTATAGTTGTGCTACTGTATTTTGTGATGCCCAGGAAAGCAAGGATGTACTGGCTTCTGATAGCCAGCTACTATTTCTATATGTCCTGGAATGTGAAATACGGGCTCCTGATACTGCTCACCACCGTCGTGACCTACGCGTGCGGGCTGTCCCTATCCTGGGTGGGGCGGCGCTGTGTCGGCAGGAAGCGGAGGAGCTTCAAAGGTGCGGCGGTGGCAGCAAGCCTGATTGTCAATTTGGGGCTGCTGTTCTATTTTAAATATACCAATTTCGCAATCGACAATATCAATGCGGTGTTCCAGAAGGCGGGCATTGCGGTGCGCTGCCCTGATTTTGATATTGTCCTGCCGGTGGGAATCTCCTTTTTCATCTTTCAGGCAATCGGCTATACGATAGATGTGTACAGGGATGAAATCCAGGCTGAAAAGAACCCGTTCAGATATGCGCTGTTCGTCTCCTTTTTTCCTCAATTGGTGGCGGGCCCTATTGAAAGGTCGAAGAATCTGCTGGCTCAGCTGAGGGGTAATCCTGAATTCGATGTGGACGATGCGAAAGACGGGCTGCTCACTATGGCATATGGGCTGTTCATGAAAATTGCAGTGGCCGACAATATCGCGGCAGTGATAGACCCGGTCTTCAAAGCCCCGGACAGCCAGTCAGGCCTGATGCTTTTGACTGCAACGGTTTTGTTCGCGTTTCAGATTTATTGTGACTTTAACGGATATACACAGATTGCCATTGGCTCAGCCAGGGTGCTGGGGTTTAAGCTGAACCAGAACTTCGATGCGCCCTATATGGGGCGGTCCGTCAAGGACTTCTGGAGAAGATGGCATATTTCGCTGACATCATGGTTTCGGGATTATGTGTATGTCCCGCTTGGAGGCAGCAGAAAAGGAAAAGTCCGAAAACAGATGAATACGATGATTGTGTTCCTCTGCTCTGGCCTATGGCATGGAGCTGCCTGGCATTATGTGGCATGGGGAGGCCTGAACGGGCTTTTCAGCGTTCTGGAAGATGTGAGCAGGCCTGTCAGGGATAAGATTGAGCGGAAGCTGTCGGTGGATAGAGGGGCATTCATGTACAGGGCGCTTCAGCGGATTGTTACATTTGTGCTCATCGACTTTACATGGCTGTTCTTCAGAGCGGCGAGTTTCAGGACGGCATTACAGATGCTGAAAAGAATCAAGAACGACTTCAGGCTGGCCTGGTTCATCGATTTCGGCTTTGTGGGAGCATTCAGCAGTTCCTATGTACTGATGACAGTCATGGTCCCGCTTTTGATCATCATGGCAATAGATATACTGAAATATTGTGGAAAGGACATAAAGGCCGCGATTTTTAGACAGCAGATTGTATTCCGATGGATTATATACGCAGGGATTATGCTGGCATTGCTCTACTGGGGGCTTTATGGGACAGGCTATGAACAGACGCAGTTTATCTACTTCCAATTCTAAGAGAAATATCGTATTCCTATTGAAGCTGGTTGCCGCGCTCTGCCTGTTGGCAGGGTATATCTATCATGTCCTGCCGCAGTATGAGAACGGCTACAATGCGTCCCTGATCGACAAGGTGGAGCGGCTGGAATCCATCGATGGGCCGAAAATCGTTTTGCTCGGACATTCGAGTCTGACATTTGGCATTGATTCCGAACGGATAGAGGAGGCTTTCGGCATGCCTGTCGTCAACATGGGACTGCATGGCGGGAACGGAAATGCATTCCATGAAGAGATGGCGAAATATAATGTTGCGCAAGGCGATATTTATATTATATGTCATAGCGATTATGATGATGATAATGTGATTCAGGATGCCATGACAGCCTGGTCTTCTATAGAGAACCATTTGAATCTGTGGAAAATCCTGAGGGTTAATGATATAGGGACTATGGCGAAAGCGTTCCCGATATACTTAAAGCATTGCCTTGGGTATCATTCCGCCGGGACCGGAAATCAAGATCCGGGAGGGCTGTATGCAAGAAGCGCGTTCAATGAATATGGCGATGTGGCCCTTTTGCGGGAGGGGAATCAGTATACATTCGAGGGAGAAGTCGTACCTCCCGGCATAGGGGACGCCGCTGTGGACAGGATAAATGAGCTGAATGGATATCTGACGAAGCGGGGAGCGACGCTGCTTGTGGCGGGATATCCTATAGGGAATGGAAATGTAACGGCAGAAGCAGCGGAATTCGAAGCCTTTCAGGAACAGCTGGCGGACAGGCTGGATTGCCCGGTAATCAGCAACTATGCGGATTATATGTTTGACTATAGGTATTTCTACGATACAAATCTGCATCTGAATACAGAAGGGGTGGCTCTGAGGACAGGGCAGTTGATTTCGGATATAAAACGGTGGAAATCCACGGGGACAGACGCGGATATGGATATGGATGAGTATGCGGATATCATCGCAGACGACAATCTGCCGCATATTGACTATATGGATCAGTATCTGGATGCCCTGGGAAAAGCGCGGGACAGATACACGATTATTATCTCCGCCAGGGATGGCGCGTCCGCCGCAATGAGCGAGGAACTGCGAAAAGACTTTCAGGCCATGGGGCTATCGGCAGACTGGCCCCGGAGGGCCGGGGATGGCTATGTGGCAGTTGTGGAACAGGGACAGTTGATTGCCGAGGAGTTTGGAGATGAAGAGCTGGAAGTATCCGGCACCTTCGACAGCGGCAGTATGGCATATTCCATTACAATCGGCCAACGGAATCAAGGTGGGGGCAGCTCGATTCTGCTAAATGGGCAGGAATATTCAAGACATGCCGAAGGATTGAATTTTGTGGTCTACAGCAATGAGACGCATCGGATACTGGATGAAGTCGTTTTTTATACCTGCTCACCGGAATCGAAAGCGATGCGCTAGATATCGTCAGGTTTTCGATATCCTGCCGTAGCTCCCCGGGGCGCACCCATAGCAGGCCTTAAAGGCGCGGGTGAAGTAGGCCTGGCTGCCAAAGCCGCATAGCTGCGCCACCTCCTTCACCTGCAGGGCCTCATTGCTCAGCAGATTCCTGGCCTTCTCCAGCCTGGCATGGAGGAGGTCTTTTTTTGGCGTGGAGGAGAAGAAGCTGCGGTAGTAGACATAGAACTGGCTTTTCTCCAGATTGGCCCTCTGGCAGAGGCGCTCTATGTCCCAGTCCTTTTCGCACTGGGTGAGCATTTCCAGGCGCAGGGTCTGGAACAGGGGGTAGAGATGGACGGCTTCGTCTTTCTGCGCCGTCTCCTGGGTCAGACGGCGGCTGATGGAGAGGAACAGCAGGGTCATCAGGGCGTGGACGGCTTCCTCCCTGTGGGGAAGGCCGGAGAAGTGCTCCTGCTGCAGCCGGGAGATCAGGGAGTCGATTTGTATGGAATTTTCCGGGTAGAAGACCGTGTTTTCCGGCATGGGGAAATCCAGGGCCGGATTCTTATCGGAAGAAAAGTGAAGATAGTTGTTGCGGAACCTGTGGACGGCCTGATAGTGCTGGGGCATGCCCAGGGTGTAGAGGATGCAGGCGTTCTCCTTCGTGATTATGATTTTGTCGTCGAGATAGACCTTCATGGGGGACTTGAACTGAAGGAAAAGGTAATCCCCGCTTCCCACCGGCCGGAAAATCGTGTCAAAGTCGTGGTTGGAACGGTTGTATTCGCAGAAATTCAATATGTACATGGGATGCTCCTTGTGGCTGGGGACGGCTGCATGGTAAATCTGCCCGAATCGCATGCGGGAGGGGCCGCTGTCTGCGGGCCGCTTTGGGACGGTGCCCCAGGGGATTTGGATTCGGAGGGCAGGGTATGGGAAGTCTGCCGCCCGGCGCAGGGCTTCACCTTCTGCAGCTTACGGTCAGGCTGCCCTCCGGGGATAAGTTTAGCATATCACATGACCGGAAGAAAAGTCAAACAGAACGGAAAAAAGGCGATGGAATATCTGCGGGAACAGGGTTATGATAGGAACATCAAAGAACACAGCGCAGCGGCAAAGCCGCAGGAAGCGAAAAGGCGGCGCGGAAACGAGGTACAGGCAAAATGAAAAAGGCAGAGATCATCGTAGACAAATATTTCCTCACAGGGGCAGTGGACAAGAGGATTTTCGGCTCCTTCATCGAGCATCTGGGACGGGCGGTGTATGAAGGCATCTATCAGGAGGACAGCCCCTTCGCGGACGAGCAGGGGATGCGTAAGGACGTGCTGGAGCTGGTAAAGGAGCTTCAGGTGCCCATCGTGCGCTATCCCGGCGGGAATTTCGTCTCCGGCTACCACTGGGAGGACGGCGTGGGGCCCAAGGAACAGCGGCCTGCCAAGGTGGATCTGGCCTGGCAGGTGATAGAGTCCAACCAGTTCGGCCTGAATGAGTTCGTGGACTGGGCGAAGAAAGCCGGGACGGAAGTGATGATGGCGGTGAACCTGGGAACCAGGGGGCCGGAGGAGGCCAAGGACCTGCTGGAGTACTGCAATTTTAAAAAAGGCAGCTATTACAGCGACCTGCGGAGGAAGCACGGCTATGAGGAGCCCCACGACATCAAGCTCTGGTGCATGGGCAACGAGATGGACGGCCCCTGGCAGATGGGGCACAAGACGGCGAAGGAGTACGGCCGGGCCGCGGCGGAGACCAGCAGGCTGATGAAGTTCATGGATCCGAGCATCGAGACCGTGGCATGCGGCAGCTCCTCCCTTGGCATGGATACTTTCGGCCACTGGGAGGACGAGGTCCTGAGCGAATGCTATGACCAGGTGGACTATCTCTCCCTCCATCAGTACTATGGGAACCGGGACAACAATACGCCGGAATTTCTGGCAAATTCCAAGGGCATGGACGAGTTCATCAGCTCCGTCCTGTCCATCGCGGACTGCGTGAAAGCCAAGAAGCGCAGCAAGAAGCAGATCAACCTGTCCTTTGACGAGTGGAATGTGTGGTATCACAGCAACGAGGCGGACGCGAAGCTGGAGAAGTGGGTGCAGGCCCCCCATCAGTTGGAGGACGTGTACAATTTCGAGGACGCGCTGCTGGTGGGCAGCATGCTGATCACCATGCTGCGCCATGCGGATCGGGTGAAGGTTGCCTGCCTGGCCCAGTTGGTGAACGTTATCGCGCCCATCATGACCTCGGACACCGGGGCCTGGAGGCAGACGATTTTCTATCCCTATATGCATGCCAGCGTGTACGGCAGGGGGACAGTGCTGAACACCCTGGTGAAAGCGCCCTTCTATGAGAGCAGAAATTATGGCGAGGTCTCCTTCCTGGACAGCGTCTGCGTCTGGAATGAGGCGGACGAGGAGCTGACCATCTTCGCGGTGAACAAGGACCTGGAGGAGGATCTGGAGGTAAGCTGCGACATGAGGCAGTTCGCGGACTACAAGGTCGTCGAGCATATCATCCTGACCAATGATGACATGAAGGCCGTCAATACGGAGGATGCCCCTCAGTGCGTGGTGCCTGTGGCAGGGAACGCCTCCCGCCTGGAGGACGGAAGGTTCAACACCGTGTTCGGTAAGCATAGCTGGAATGTGGTGAGATTGAAGAAATAAATCTGGAAGCAGGGGCCGCATGCAGCAGTATGGGCAGAATGCGGGAGTGTAGGCAACGCAGAGGAAAAGGGGTAAGGAGAAGCGGGATGCAGACATATTTATTCGTGCATTTCAGGGAAAAGGCAACGCCTGACGGAGAACAGGTATACTTCGGTCTCAGCAGGGACGGCTGCCATTGGGAGGCGGTAAACGGCGGCGCACCGGTGCTTTGGGCCTATTACGGGGATAAGGGCGTGCGGGATTTTACGATTATCCGATGTGAGGAGAACGGGAAATTCTATATCATTGCCACGGATTTGAGCCTGGCCTACGGCATGCGCAATCAATATCGCCATTCCTGGGACGAAATCGGCCGAAACGGCAGCAAATGCCTGGCCCTGTGGGAATCCGACAATCTCACGGACTGGACGGAGCAGCGGCTGGTCAGGTTAGGAAACGAGGACTTCGGATGCCTCTGGGCGCCGGACGTCATCTGCGACAGGGAGCAGGGGGACTATGTGCTGCACTGGTCTTCCTCCCACTGCGCCAACGGCTATGGCCCCAAGGGAATCTATTACAGCAGGACAAAGGATTTCCGGAGCTTTACGGAGCCGAAGGTGCTGTACCGGAAGTATGACAGCGGAGTCATCGATTCCGCAATCTATGAGGAGGACGGGCGCTATTATCTCTTCGTGAAGAGCGAAGCGAATCCGGCCAAGATCATCCTCCTGGCCGCAGACCATGTCACAGGCCCCTATGAAAGGGTGGAAAGCTTTGACCGGAGCATGGAAACCGTGGAGAGCGGGCTGTACGAGGCGCCTACTGCCGTGCGGCTGGAGGACGGGAAGTGGTGCCTGTTCCTGGACTATTACGGCGTGCCCGGGGAGGGGCAGGGCTATGTGCCTTTCGTGGCAGAGTCATTGAAGTCCGGTGAATTCGTCCGTGCGGACAGGGCGTTCTCCTTCCCCTATGGCTTCAAGCATGGAACCATACTGACCATCACCATAGAAGAGTATGAGAGGATAAAGGGACATAGCTGGAGATAGGCCGCCTGGAGCGGACAAAGGGAATCCCGTCGGAATGCAGGTATCGAAAAAGCCTGATTCCGGCGGGATTCGTATTTTTTGCCAGCCGGTTCCTTTGTCAGCCGGTTCCTTTGTCAGCCGGTTCTTTCGGCGGCAGATTCTCGCAGAAGCCTGCGCTCCGCAGACCGCAGGCTGGCTTTGGGGCTTTCTGCTATAATCAAGACCGTCAGGATTTACAGATTTGTCCATGGTGAGCATATACGGCCGGCGGCCTTTCGTTGCAGGTTGCTGCAATTTTCATTGAGGTGCAGCATGATTTGCGGCATCGCCCTTACAGATCTCGTAGCTGAGCGCGTCCAGATCCACCCGCACCCTGGTGCCGTCGCTGAACACAGTCTCCTGCTTCGACCCGTCCGGTGCAAGCAGCTTATGGGACACCATCTCACAGGCGGCGATCCGTTCATGGAGATCGGCTACCACCCTGCACCGGTCATAGGCCTCCTGCTCGGTGAAGGTGAACTCCGGCTGGAAGGAGCCGTCGATGCCCGGATAAGCGCCGTCCCGGATCAGGTAGGGCGCGCCGCCGTTCAACAGGGCGTAGAGCATGTAGTCGTTGTGCGCGTCCATCTTCTCCATCATCCAGGGGATAATGACACAATCGTGGTATACCAGATTGAACAGGGGCACGGGAATGCCCTTCCGGGGCGTGCCGGGCTTGCACATCTGGAACTGATAGGGCGCGTAATGGCAGAACACCAGGCTCTTCATGCTCCAGTCGGAGACCTCCTCGGAGCTGGGGAGGATCCCCTGGGAGAGCAGGTACTCGAAGCACTGCCCCCGGAAATCCAGACAGTCCCTGCGGCTCATATAGTGCATGGGATTGGCGCATTCATCCGGCTCATTGCAGGTGAAGACATCCAGGTAGGCACAGTCCAGGCCGATATCATGCTCCGCCAGCTGGCGGAAATTGCGCTTCACATAATAGGGGGCCTGGGTGGCGCAGAGGTATGTCTGATGTCCGCCTGCCCAGTTGGCGTGCTCCGGAATGGTGCCGTCCGTCTGGAGGCAGCCGAAGGAGGCGTCGAAGGTCTTCCCGTCGAAATAGTAGTCCCGGTACTGGTCGTGGATGCCGAAGAGATATCCGCAGTCGTGGAGGGTATCCGCCAGCTCCTTCATGCCATCCCAGCCGCCGGCCTCCTCACAGGGGGGCAGATAGTCGGGATGCTGGTTGTCGTATCCCGGGTCTCCCCAGCCGTCCAGGTGCAGGTAGAGCTTCTCGAAGCCCTGGGCCCGGAGGGCTTTGATCTCCTCTGTCCGTGTCCGGAAGGGCACCACGCGGTCGTATTTGCCGGGATGCTCCGCATCGTACATGGAGGATTCCGGACAGACATGATTCTTGATTCCCCGATGGAGGAAGAGGCTTCCGATCAGCCGGTCCACCCCGGGGGCCTTCGCCGCCTTTTCCTTCAGGCTGCAGAACAGGCCCTTCTCCTTCACATAGCTGCGGTACACTTTGCAGATATCGTTGTAGTCACATTCGCTCAGCAGCGTGTAGCGCATGACCCTGCGGTAGCGCATCTTCCCCAGGCTGGCCCCCCAGCGCACCCCGGCTTTCGTGTAGGGCCCTCCGGCGGGATGCTCCGCGTAGAAGGCGCTGTCCCAGGGCTGCTCGCAGATGGCTATGTACCCTTCTCCGGCCTTCACCTGGCCGAACCAGGGCATGTAACTGGCGGCGGAGCACAGGGAGCCGCCGAAGGGGAGCTTCCCCAGCTCCGTCTCCCAGGTATTGGGGATCAGGAGCCCCTGATGGTAGTTCAGCAGCGTGTACCAGTCCTCCCTTTTCTCCCGGAAGGCCATGGGCCCGGGCCATGTGACGGACTGGATGCCGGCACCCTCTTCCCCCAGGGGGATCCACTCGAAGAACACGTCCCCCGTGGCCCCCTCGATCCATACATAGGTGCAAAAGCTCAAGCCGGGCACGGACGCGTCCCCATCCGCGGCAAAGCCCTCATACCGGGAGAGGATTCCCTTCCCCAGGCCTGTCTGGCGCACCTCGTGGGAGACGGAAGCCGCGTCCAGGAAGGGAATCTCCTTCTGTGCCGCATTGAATACGGGTATGTAGTCCGATTCCCAGCTCCAATCCGTTCCGTTCCGGGTCATGGAAACATGCAGATTGGCTTCGTCAAAGCGCAGTTCAGTCCCCGCAAGCGTGATTTGAATCATGTCGATCTCCTTTCCGTTTTGCTGGATATACTCACAAGCGATGGAATCTGCCGCAGAGTCCCCATTAGCCTTCGCTCGTGAGTCGGGTTAAACCATAGTTTGATTATAGCAGATTCCACGTCATTTTCAAGCTGTTTGCAGATTTTCAGCCCCGCGGTAACGGCAGTCCTTTTATAAGCCCTTTGCGCAATTTATGGTCGTCTCCTTATTTTCGGTATCGTATAATAGAGAGGAGAGACAGCGAAAGGACAAGGAGGCGGCAAATGGGAAATTATCTGAATCCGGGCAACGAGGGGTTTAAAATCCGTTTCGAGTATGTGAATGCAGTGTCCGTGTCCGACTGGGGAGAAGTGTCGAAGGCATTGAGGAATTCCGCGGATACCCTGAACGCCATCTGGCAGGGGCGGCCCCGGGAGGTTGCGGAGCGCATGAAAGAGGCGCATTTTGAGACTTCGCATATCCAGTATAATGATGAAAACGCCCTGAGCTATACCATTTCACTGGCCCTGTACGCGGCGAGGAATTTCTATACCGTACACCGTGAACTGGCCGGTGGAAAGGGTTATGCGGATCTGGTATTCCTGCCCAGGAAACGTTTCCCGGAGAAACCGGCCCTGGTGGTGGAATTGAAGTGGGATAAAAATGCGAAGGGCGCCCTGGAGCAGATAAAAAAGAAGGAATACTGCAGGAGCCTGGAAGAATATCAGGGAAATCTCCTGCTGGTGGGAGTGAATTACAATAAGAAGACAAAGGCGCACGAATGCATCATCGAAGAAGCCCAAAAATAAATTTGCATTGCAAAATTGCATTCTTGCCGCCCTGATGCTATAATGTTGACACAAGAAAAATGGACATTCATGCCGATCAGGAGGATAATACATGCCAAAGAGAACAGACATCAACAAAGTGCTCATCATCGGCTCCGGCCCCATCATCATCGGCCAGGCCTGTGAGTTCGACTACTCCGGCACCCAGGCCTGCAAGGCCCTGAAGAAGCTGGGCTATGAAATCGTACTGGTGAATTCCAACCCCGCCACCATCATGACGGATCCGGAGACGGCGGACGTGACCTACATCGAGCCCCTGAACAAGGAGCGCCTGGAGCAGATCATCGCCAAGGAGCGCCCGGACGCACTGCTGCCCAACCTGGGCGGGCAGTCCGGCCTGAACCTGTGCGCGGAGCTGGCAAACGCAGGGATTCTGGACAGATACCAGGTGAAGGTCATCGGCGTCCAGGTGGATGCCATCGAGCGGGGGGAGGACAGGATCGAGTTCAAGAAGGCCATGAACGCCCTGGGGATAGAGATGGCCCGCAGCGAGGTGGCCTATACCGTGGAGGAGGCCCTGGATATCGCCGATAAGCTGGGATACCCCGTAGTCCTGCGCCCGGCCTACACCATGGGCGGCGTAGGCGGCGGGCTGGTGTACAATAAGGACGAGCTGCGCACTGTCTGCGCCAGGGGGCTCCAGGCCTCTCTGGTGGGACAGGTGCTGGTGGAGGAGTCCATCCTGGGCTGGGAGGAGCTGGAGCTGGAGGTGGTCCGGGACGCGGAGGGCAACATGATCACGGTCTGCTTCATCGAGAACATCGATCCTTTAGGCGTGCATACCGGCGACTCCTTCTGCGCGGCCCCCATGCTCACCATCTCCAGGGAGCTGCAGGAGCGGCTCCAGAGCCAGGCTTACGCCATCGTGGAGAGCGTGCAGGTCATCGGCGGCACCAATGTGCAGTTCGCCCACGATCCCGTCAGCGACCGCATCATCGTCATAGAGATTAACCCACGCACCTCCCGTTCCTCCGCTTTGGCATCCAAGGCCACAGGCTTCCCCATCGCCATGGTCAGCGCCATGCTGGCGGCGGGCCTGACCTTAAAGGACATCCCCTGCGGGAAATACGGTACACTGGATAAATATGTACCGGATGGCGACTACGTGGTCATCAAATTCGCCCGCTGGGCCTTCGAGAAGTTCAAGGGCGTGGAGGACAGGCTGGGCACCCAGATGCGTGCCGTGGGCGAGGTCATGAGCATCGGGAAGAACTACAAGGAAGCCTTCCAGAAAGCCATCCGCTCCCTGGAGACCGGCAGATATGGCCTGGGCCAGATTCCCGGGCTTCGGGAGAAATCGAAGGAGCAGCTGTGCAGGATGCTGGCCGCTCCCTCCAGCGAGAGGCATTTCGCCATGTACGAGGCCCTGAAAAAAGGCGCTTCCGTAGAAGAACTGCACGAAATCACACGTGTAAAGAAATGGTTCATCGAACAGATGAAGGAGCTGGTGGAAGAGGAGAAGGGGCTGCTGGAGCACAGAGGGGCCCTTCCCACGGACCAGGAGCTGGTCCGGGCCAAGAAGGACGGCTTCTCGGACAAATACTTAAGCATCCTCCTGGACGTGCCGGAGCAGGAAATCAGGGAGAGGCGCATCTCCCTGGGTGTGGAGGAGAGCTGGGAGGGTGTCCATGTAAGCGGCACGCCGGACAGCGCTTATTATTATTCCACCTATAACGCTCCCGACAAAAACCCCGTCCGCAGGGACAGGCCCAAGGTGATGATCTTAGGCGGCGGCCCCAACCGCATCGGCCAGGGCATCGAGTTCGACTATTGCTGCGTCCACGCCTCCCTGGCCCTGAAGAAGCTGGGCTTCGAGACCATCATGGTGAACTGCAATCCCGAGACCGTGTCCACGGACTACGACACCTCGGACAAGCTCTACTTCGAGCCCCTGACCCTGGAGGACGTGCTGAGCATCTACAAAAAGGAGCAGCCCCTGGGCGTCATCGCCCAGTTCGGCGGCCAGACGCCCCTGAACCTGGCGGCGGAGCTGGAGAAGAATGGCGTGCGCATCCTGGGCACCGCCCCCTCCGTGATCGACATGGCGGAGGACAGGGATCTGTTCCGGGCCATGATGGACAGGCTGGAGATTCCCATGCCCGAGTCCGGCATGGCCACCACCGTGGAGGAGGCCCTGGAGATTGCCCATCGTATAGGGTATCCCGTGATGGTGCGGCCCTCCTATGTGCTGGGAGGCCGGGGCATGGAGGTGGTGCACCACGACCAGAGCCTGGCCGACTATATGAGAGCGGCGGTTGGGGTGACGCCGGACAGGCCCATCCTCATTGACCGTTTCCTGAACCATGCCACCGAGTGCGAGGCCGATGCCATCAGCGACGGCAAGCACGCCTTTGTGCCCGCGGTGATGGAGCATATCGAGCTGGCCGGAATCCACTCCGGAGACTCCGCCTGCATCGTCCCCTCCAGGCACATCTCCCCTGAGAACGTGGCCACCATCAAGGAATACACCAGGAAAATCGCCGAGGAGATGCATGTGCGGGGCCTGATGAACATGCAGTACGCCATCGAGGACGGGAAGGTCTACGTGCTGGAGGCCAACCCCAGAGCCTCCCGGACCGTGCCCCTGGTGTCGAAGGTCTGCAACATCCGCATGGTGCCCCTGGCCACGGAGATCATCACGGCGGACATCACCGGGAAGCCCTCCCCCGTGCCCGGCCTGAAAGAGCGGCAGATACCTTATTACGGGGTGAAGGAGGCCGTGTTCCCCTTCAACATGTTCCCGGAGGTAGACCCCATCCTGGGGCCGGAGATGCGCTCCACCGGCGAGGTGCTGGGGCTCTCCGCGTCCGTGGGCGAGGCCTTCTTCAAGGCCCAGGAGGCCACCCAGACCAGGCTCCCCTTGAGCGGCACCGTACTGATCAGCGTGAACCGCAGGGACAAGGCGGAGGTGGTGGAGGTAGGAAAGGCCTTCGCGGAGGCAGGGTTCAAAATCCTCGCCACCGGTACTACCTGCGCTCTGCTGAAAGAGGCGGGCCTGGAAGCCGGGCTTGTGAAAAAGCTGTATGAGGGCAGGCCCAATCTGCTGGATCTCATCACCAATGGCGACATTGACCTGATCGTGAATTCGCCCGTGGGGGACGACAGCGAGTACGATGACAGCTATCTGCGGAAAGCCGCCATCAAGGCCAAGATTCCCTATATGACTACCATCGCGGCTGCGAAGGCTACAGCGGAAGGGATTCTATACGTGCAGAAGGCGGGCAATGGGGAGGTGCACTCCCTGCAGACCCTCCACGGACAGATCAGAACCGAATAGGGACAGAAATCCATAAAGAGGCAGGACCGCCGTATCCGGATTGGATGCGGCGGTTTTGGACATCATGGAAAATTACCCTTTTTCCAGCTTTTTTCTTCTTGCCACTTTGGCGCACCGCAGGTAAAGTGAAGTGGAAGGGCGTAGGAGCGCAGGAGATTCGGACAGGGGAGAATGGCATGAAGATACTGATAGCGGATGACGAGGATTACACCAGGGAGGGTCTGCTGGAGGAGATCGACTGGGAGGAATTCGGCATAGACGAGATCATGCAGGCGGTGAACGGAGAGGAAGCGCTGAAAATCGTGAAATGGTTCCGGCCCCACATCGTGATTTCGGATATCCGCATGCCGAAAATGGACGGGATCGCTTTCGCCGAGGAGCTGCTGGGCCTGGCGCCGGAGAGCAAGATCATCTTCATCAGCGGCTACCTGGAGACGGAATATCTCAAAAGCGCCATCCGGCTGTCCGTCATCGACTTTATCGAAAAGCCCATTGACGTGGGCCAGGTCAGGAAAGCCCTGGGGCGGGCCGTGGAGGAGGTTCTCCGGGAGAGGCGCACCAAAGAGGCGGACGAGGGCAACCGGGAATTCCGCCAGCAGAAGCTCTTCGAGCTGCTGACCCACAGGGACAGCGACTGGAGGACGGCGGAGCGGCTGGCCCGGGAAGTGGATTTCCCGCTGAACGGAAGATATGTGTGTCTGGGGGTGCAGTTCCCCAGAGCCCGACAGACTACCGGGGAGGAGCTGGAGCAGCTCCTGGACATGGCGCTCCATGCGGAGGGGAAGGCCATCGGCATATGGCAGGAGCCGTCCGCCTTTGAGGCCGTCATCGCCTGCCAGGACAGGAACCGCTATCGCCTGGGCCCCTTATATCAGAGGGTGCTGGACAGATGGCCGGACTGTAAGGTGGCAGTGGGCATGGAGGTGGAGGACTACAAAAATATCTTCAATAGCTGCAAGACGGCCCGCGCCGCCATGAACTGCGCGTTCTACCAGCCGGAGGGGAGGCTGTTCGAGATAGACGAGACCATCCTACAAAAGCGGTTCATGGAGCCGGGCATCTACGGGGCCTTTCTGCGGGTCCTGCCTGAGGGCTCCAGGAAGCTGTCGGAGTGGTTCCGCAGCCTCTTCGGAGACCTGTTGGCCAGGAAATATTATCAGAAGGAGCAGGTGTACACATTGATGGTCTCCCTGCTGACGGCAGTGTTCCGCCAATATCCCTCCAGCTACGACTGCGTGCCCTGGGTAGGCGGGGAGGAGCAGCTGCAGGCCGCGGTGCTCAACATGGACAGCCTGAAGGAAATCCAGGATTTCACGGACACCGTGCTGGGGTGCGTGCAGGACAGGGAGGAGGAGATGTCCGGGTTCGGCAGGGTGATCCGGGGCGTGCTGGACTATATCGCCGCCCATTACGGGGAGGAGAATCTGAGCACTGCCCAGATCGCGGAGGCCTTCCATTTCTCCCCGGCCTATCTGAACGTGCTGTTCAAGCAGGAGATGAAGGTGACCCTGAAGCAGTACCTGAGCGGCTACCGGCTGGAGAAGGCCAAAAAGCTGCTGGAGCAGGATTATATGAAGATAACGGAGATCGCCGAGAAGTGCGGCTATGCCAATGCCAACTATTTTTCGAAGGTGTTCCGGGAGGGCACGGGCATGACGCCGCTGGAGTACCGGAGCGCACGCAGTGAAGAGTAGAGGATGTCTGGGGTGATGGATATGGGAAAAGTCAGGGAGTGGTTCCGGAACGCGTCCCTGCGGGGGAAAATCCTCCTGCTGATCGTACTGGGGGGCATCCTGCCGGTGGGCATCGTGATGGCGGTGTCCTTCGCCACGGTGAGGATCCAGACCGAGGAGCGGCTGATCTACGCGCTGAACCAGGGCTACAGCCAGGTGTACCAGGCGGTGGGGGACAAGCTGTCCAGGCTCCACAACATCTCCACCCTGTTCGCGGTGAACGACATGGCCAGCCCGGTGCTGCGTTTCGATGACAAGGAGATGGACGTGGCGGAGCAGCTGATGCTGTTCGAGAACATCAATTCCTATGCCTACGGCCTGGAGATGACCATGGATTCCAGCAACATTGTCTTCTATATCGAAGACAGCTACCTGGTAGTCAATGCCCAGAGCAGCCGGTACCGCCCTCTCACGGACGCCTACGGCTCCCGGTGGTATCAGAGCCTGCGGGAGAACAACGGGCGCCCTGTCTGGGTGCTGCTGGACGGAAGCGGGAAGGGCGGCTCCTACGCGGCCATCGCCAGGGAGCTGTGGAACCCGGATGACTACAGTCAGACCGTGGGAATCCTGGCCATCCTGATGGAGCGGAAGAATCTGGAGAATATGCTGCAGAACGCCTACGAGGAGCAGGAGCTGTACCTGGAGACGGCGGACGGCACCCTCCTGGCCTCCAACCTGCCGGAGGAGGCGCTGCACAGGCTGTCGGTTTCCCAGCGGAACGTTGACGACAGGGAGTTCGGCAGCATCACGCTTGGAGGGGAGCCCTGCTATGCCAGGAGCTGCCGCATCGACGGCTCCAATGTGTACCTGGTGTCCGTCATCCCCAAGGGGGCCGTCCGGGAGGGGATGAACGTGCCCAACGGCGGCATGGGCATGGTGTTTCTGGGGGTGAGCCTGCTGGTGGTGATGGTGATGGCCACCATGGCAAAGTCCATCACCGGCCGCCTGAAGCTCCTGAAGGAGCAGATGCTGCGGATTCAGGAGGGGAACATCTGCAAGATGGAGGAGGGCCCCTCCCGGGACGAGATCGGGCAGCTGATCGGCAATTACAATGTGATGGTGGACCAGGTGGAGGCGCTTCTGCGGGAGCAGTACATTTTGGGTCAGGAGAAGGTGGAGGCGGAGCTGAAGGCCCTCCAGTCCCAGATCAATCCCCATTTCCTCTACAATACCCTGGACATGATTAACTGGATGTCCCAGAAGAAGGAGTCCGAGAACATCCGCAGCGTGGTCCAGGCCATGTCCCGGTTCTACCGGCTCACCCTGAGCAAGGGCAGGGACATCGTGTCCATCCGGGACGAGGTGGAGATGTGCGAGGCCTACATGGAGATCCAGAAGCGCCGGTACAGGGGGCGAATCTGTTACGAGGTGGAGGTGGACGGGGATATCCTGGACTGCCTGATTCCGAAGATCACCCTGCAGCCCTTCCTGGAGAATGCCATCATCCACGGCATCAATGAAAAGGCCGACGGCCGGGGGATGGTGATTTTAAACGGGTGGATGGAGGACGGCAGGATTACCCTGAGCGTCACCGACGACGGGGAGGGGATGACCCAGGAGGACAAGAAGAAGTCACACCAGGGCAGCCATTACGGCCTGTCCAACATCGAGCACAGGCTGGAGCTGTTCTTCGGGGAGGGCATCCCGGTGCAGGTGGAGAGCTCACCGGGAATCGGCACCTGCGTGATCATCAACATCCCTGTCAGGACGGAGGCGGAAGAGGCGGTGGAGCATGAGAAGTGACAGGAAGAGACAAAGGTGCGCAAAGAGGGGGGTTGCGGAGGAGCGCCTCCTGGCCGGGAACAGCGCCGGGGAGGGCGCATTCGGACGGCAGCAGGCTGACAGAAGCAGCAGAAAGCGGCGGACGGCCGCCCTGCCGCGCGGGGTCGCCCTGCTCTGTCTGTCCGTTTTGCTTTTAGGGGGCTGCAGCCGGGGGGCGGAAGAAGGGGAGAGCGGGGAGGCTGTCCGGCCCATCGTCAATTTCCGTGCCATTACCCTGGGCAACATGCCGGAGGAGGGGATGGACGAGATTTACAGGCAGCTGGACGCCCTGACCATCCCGGAGCTGAACTGCACCCTGCGCTTCGAATTCATCCCCTGGGGAAACGAAAGGCGGCAGCTGAACATCGTGACCGCCTCCGGGGAGTACGACTTCATTCCCGGGGGCGTGTTTTCTGACTACAGGACACTAGTCTATAAGAACGCGTTCCTGGATATGAACGACTACCTGGACGCGGTTCCGGCCCTGAAGGAGCACTACGCCTTTTACGATGCCAATGCCCTGAAAAAATGTGAGATTAACGGAGGGCTTTATGGACTTCCCCAATTCGGACAGGGCGGAATCGTCAGCGCAGGGGAGGGGTTTTTCTACAGAGAGGATCTGCGCAGGGAATGGGGCCTGGAGGAGGTTTGCGACCTGGAGACCATGGAGGCCTATCTCTACCGGGCAAAGCAGGACGAGCGGTATCGGGATGCGCCTTTGGTCACGGATAACCGGGTGTGGAGCAGTCTGTGGCTCTTGCTCACAAGGGGGAAATATTTGGAGCTGAACAGCAGCCTGGAGACGCCCCTGGTGGTGGTGGAGGCAGCAAATCCCTATAAGGCGCTGAACCGTACGGAGACGCCGGAATTCAAGGAGGTACTGGCCTATATCTGGAAATGGAAGCGGGACGGAATCCTGGACTCCGATATGCTGTCAAGATCCGACAATGAGGGTGAGCTGGGCAAAACGTTGATTCTGGAGGATAAGAAACCCTGTGAGACCAACAATCCCATCTGGTCCCTGAACAACCATTGGATTCCGGCTTTGTATGAGAAGAATCCCGAATGGGAATTCAACTTTTTTCCTTATCTGGCTCAGTTCGATACCTACCATGTAGGCTCCCTTGCAGGCGCTTCTGTGATTTCCATCTCAGCGAAGACAACGGAGCCGGAACTGGCCATGGAGCTGTTGGAAAAAATCCATACGGACGCGCGATACTATTCTCTGGTGGCATACGGAGCAGAGGGTGAAAACTATAACCTCGTGGACGGAAAAATCGGTTTTGATGGGATCAGCTCCCAGAACCGCTTTGGCTGGACTGCCGTTACGGACGACACAATGGGCTATGAAGGGATTCCCGTGAACAGGAAATGGGATGAAGAAGTATATCATGCGTTTCCTGACTGGAGCAAGGAGACAGGGAAGGCGGTGGAGGACGATCCGCTGGACGGATTTTCGTTTGTGCTGTCTGGAAAGGAACAGGCTGCGGTAGAGCGGGTATGGCTCCAATATTTCCAGCCGCTGGTGTGCGGATACGGGGAGGACTATCTGGAGGCTCTTGAGGAAGCCAACCAGCGCTTGTACGGGGCAGGTTTTGAACAATATCTGGAGGCGATTCAGGAACAGCTGACGGACTATGCGGCACAGCTTCCTGGCGCTGGAGACGTTGCGCCTGTGGCGCTGACGGACTGAGGAGAGAGGACATGAACTTATTTAGCCTGAATTCTCCCTTTGCGCGGGGGATAAACAAACTGGTGATGATGCTGTATGTGGGGATATTGTGGTTCCTGTGCAGCCTTCCCATCCTCACCATGGGGGCCGCCACGGCTGCCCTTTTCGAGGTGCTGCTGCAGGCGGTGAAGGATCAGGAGGGGTACATCGCCCGCCGCTTCTTCCAGGCGTTCCGGGGGAACCTGAAGCAGGGGCTGCAGCTGGGGGTTCCCCTGGTGCTGGCACAGATTGTATTCGCGTTCGACTTTTTCTATTACAGCCTGTTCTGGGGGGAGGGGTACCAGGTGCAGACCATCGTGTTCGCCGTATTGTCCCTGCTGGTGCTGGCCCTGTTCCCCTTTGTGTTCGCGGCTATGGCGAAGTTCGGGAATACGGCCTCCGGGCATTTCCGGATGGCCGTGACGATCATGGCCCGCTGCCCGGGCTGGACGGTGGCCGTTCTGGCCATACAGGCGCTGACGGTGTTCCTGATTTGGTTCTTCGTCTATTTCCCCGCCCTGTTCATCATGGGGATCTCCGGATACCTGGAGGCCGTCATATTTGACCATGTCTTCCAGGGGCTGATCGACAGGGGAGTCATTGGTGTGGAGGAGGGATAAGCCAAGATATCGCTTTACATGCTATGGGCGTTTTGCTATAATAAAGCTGTAACCGGGGGATTGTGGCGGTATGGAGAAAGCGGGTGATTATATGCCGGGCGGAGCCGAAATTATCAGGGATACAGTCAATGAATTTCAGAAGGTGCAGGCACATATGAAAAATGCGAGAGAAGAGAATGCCATGAAGACATATGAAGGCCTGAAAAAGGATTACAAGTCGTTGAAAGCGGTACTCGACTCTTTGGGGGTCAATCTGACGGATATCGATGAGCTGAAAGAATAAAAAATGTAATCGGGCCATGGGGCCGGAAGCAGGAATGCATCCGGCCCCATGGCCTTTTTCTGTGGTCATTACGGGCACATCTTCAAAAATTACCCTGTTTCTAGCTTTTTTCCTATGTGTTTTCGGATTTCCGTATCTTAAAATAGACTTAACAAACCAAAACAGTCTCAGAACTAAAATTCAAGGAGGGGACACAGTGAAAAAGACGAAGACACAAGCTGACCGACCCTACAGAGAGCGTCTGGGCTTTGCGGGCGGGCTGCAGGAGCTGTGGAAGCACAAGCTGTTGTATCTCATGACGCTTCCCACCATTATCTGGGTATTGATCTTCTGCTATTATCCCATGTACGGCGTGCTGATCGCGTTCAAGGACTTCAATTACAAGGACGGCATCTGGGGCAGCCCCTGGGTGGGACTGAAGAACTTCCAGTTCCTGTTCAACTACAAGGGCGTGGGCAAAATCTTCTTCAACACGATTTTCCTGAACGTGCTGTTCATCGCCACGGGCACTGTCATGTCCATCATCCTGGCATTGGTGTTCGTGGAGATCAAGAAAAAGGTCTACAACAAAGTAGTACAGACCATCGCCATCTTCCCCCACTTCGTCTCCTGGACAGTGGTGGCCATGTTCATGAGCGGCATCATCGGCGGCAGCGGCATCCTGACCAGATGGATCGTGGACAATGGAGGGACGGATCCGGCGTTCTACACCAATCCGGGCTGGTGGCCGTTGATCCTGGTGCTTTTGAAGCTCTGGCAGGGGGCGGGCTACGGAACCATCGTGTATGTGGCGGCCATCACGGGCTTCGACCAGGAGATGTACGAGGCGGCCAGGGTGGACGGCGCCACCAGGCTCCAGCAGATCACCAGGATTACCCTGCCCCTCTTAAAGACCACGGCCATCATGCTGACCATCATGAGCGTGGGCAAGATCTTCAACGGCGACTTCGGCATGATCTACGCGCTGGTGGGCGATAATGCCGCCTTGTATCCCACAACGGACGTCATAGACACCTTTGTATACAGAGCCCTGCGCCAGTTGAACAACCTGGGGATGAGCACGGCTACCAGCTTCTTCCAGTCCATTGTAGGCCTGGTGCTGGTATTTGCCACCAACTTCATCACCAAAAAAGTAGAGCCGGACGCGGCAATCTTCTAAGTGTGCAAAGATTTTCTAAGGCTGTAAAGTACACAGCCTAAGAAAATCTTTGCACACAGAAGAATCGCGAGGGATGCGATTCTTCCGGTTTTGTAGTTTATAAGAGAAGGAAGGAAATGATATGGGAAAAACAAGAATCCAGGGAACCGCCATCAAAAAGTCCGGCGGCGAGAAGGTGTTCGAGGTGGTGGTATACGCCATAGCCACGCTGTTCTGCATCTACTGCCTGTTCCCCTTTGCCATCATTCTGGGGAGCAGCTTTGAGACGGAAGCCAATTTTGCCATATACGGTTTTCCGATTATCCCCAAGGACTTCACCATACAGGCATATCAGGTGGTGCTGGGGGACGCGCAGATTTTCCGGGCCTACGGGGTGACCATCTTCACCACGGTGGCGGGGACTATCTTCAGCATGTTCCTGACCATTACCATGGCCTATCCTCTGTCTCTGAAGAAGGTGAAGTTCCGCAACGTGATTACGTTCTTCGTATACTTCACCATGCTGTTCGGGGGCGGGCTGGTGCCTACATACCTTTTGATTACCAAGAACCTGGGACTGAAGGACAATCTATTCGTGCTAATCATCCCCGTGGCCTTCGGGGCCTGGAACATGTTCCTGATGCGGAACTTCTTTAACGGGATTCCTCATGAGCTGTCGGAATCGGCCTACATGGACGGTGCCAATGACTTCCAGATTCTGTGGAAGATCATCCTTCCGGTGTCCGTGCCGGGCATCGCCACATTGAGTCTGTTCTATGCCCTGGGCTACTGGAACCAGTGGTTCAACGCCATGCTGTACCTGGACGACAGCAGGCTCTTCCCCCTGCAGTACCTGCTGATGCGGATGCTGCGCAACGCGGATGCCATGAAGGAGATGGCCAGGAGCACGGGCATAGCGGCGGGGGAGATCCCCACCAACTCCCTGCGGATGGCCACCACCGTGGTAGCCATCGGGCCTATCATCTTCCTGTACCCTTATGTACAGAAGTACTTTACCAGCGGGCTTACTGTCGGGGCGATTAAAGGGTGACGGAAAAAAGTTATTTCTCTCTGCCCGCACCAGGATATGGATTCCGGGACGGCAGGGATGCAAATAAAAACAGTATGTGCCCGCACATACGGAACTAAAAACAGCATACGCGCGCCCAGTGCCCCAGAGGATTTACGGACGCATCATTAAGCGGCCTGAAATCCTCTGCCATGCCTGGGTACAGGGCGCGTGTATGCGGAACTTCAAATAAGGAGGAAAAAAATGAAAAATCAGTTTCTGAAGAAGACCATGGCGCTGGCGCTGGCGGGAGCCATGACCCTGTCCATGGCGGCCTGCGGCAAGGATGACGCGGGCAATGACAGCCAGGCAGACACCCAGCAGTCCGAGCAGCAGGAATCCTCTGCGGAGAATGCTGAGGATTCCGGCGAGGAGGCTCCCGAGGAGGGCGGCCAGGCGGAAGCACCCCAAATTGAGGACACCACCATCAAGATCCGCGTCATGAACGAATTCCGCAACCTGGACAAAGTCCTGGCCAAATACGAGGAGATGACGGCGGACGACCCCGTCATGAGCAAAATCCATCCCGAATTCGCATGGGTGGCAGGCGGCGATTACAAGGACAAACTGACCACGGCCATGATCGGACAGGAGGATTTCGACCTGATGTTCTGCGGCGGCTGGCATGGGCTGAGCACCTTCATCCAGGACGGCAACTTCGCGGATCTGTCTTCCTACTTTGGCAATGACGCGTTCCCGGGCCTGAAGAACGCTTTCTCCGAGGATTTCGTACAGGCCATGACCTCCTATATCCGTCAGGAGGACGGCTCCTACCAGAAGGGCATCTACGGCATCAACCTGGCCACCTTCTACGAAGACAGCCGCGGCTTCATGTACCGCGAGGACCTGCGCAAGAAGTACGACTGCGCGCCCATCACGGATGAGGCGAGCCTCCTGGAGTTCGTGAAGACCGTACAGGAGAACGAGGAGGGCATGATCGGCGTCAGCCTCTGGAACTTCTTCCGCCTGGACTCCCCCTGGTACTCCGCCAAGCATGACCATGTGTATACCCAGGACAATGTGAATGTCCTCGGCGACCAGACCTGGATCTGGGTGGGGCTGAGCGAGGATGAGAAGACCGTCCTGAACGCGGTGGTTCCCGGCGATTCCCCGGAAGAGTTCGCCAAGATGCCCGCAGGCTATCAGGATGACTTCATCACCGCATACATTCAGGACCGCACCAAGTGGAACCCCTACCTGAACCCCAACCGCGGCGGCACCGACACCGTGGAGAAGCCCGCGGCCATCGCCTACTCCGCGCTGAGCGAGTATGAGAGCAAGGTGAAGACGGCCCTGGAGACCAACCCCGACGAAGAGTACGGCTTCTATGTCATCGAGGATGCCCAGCGCAATATGGAGCCCGGCGCAGTGGTCTGCGACATGGCCACCAACAACTGGCTGGTAGTGCCCGAATGGTCCGAGAAGACCGATGCCGTGATGTATTTCCTTGACTGGATGTTCGGAAGCCAGGAGGCCCACGACCTGTTCGAGCTGGGCATTGAGGGAGAGGATTGGGAAGCGGTAGGCGAAGACGGCTACAAGAAGCTGGATATCGACGAGAACCTGGCTTACTCCATGCCCACCTACTCCTTTACCCAGAACCCGACCTACATCAGGGTCAGCGAGTTCGTCAGCGAGAACGAGGAAATCAAGTCCCGCTTCGACTATATGTACGATCCTTCCACCTACAAGCTGAGCCCTCTGGCCGGATTCGTGTTCGACACCACCAATGTGGAGACCCAGATCGCCAATGTGTCCGCTCTGTCCAACGAGCTGCAGCTGACCATCTCCATGTACGATGCCGATGAGGCCGCGGAGAAGATTCAGCAGTGGCATGAGGATGCCACGGCAGTAGGGCTGGAGGAGATTCGCGCCGAGCTGATTTCCCAGATTCAGGCGTTCCTTGACGCGAAGAACGCGAACTAAGAGAGGATGCCTCCACATGTACAGGGAAAAGGAAATGCGGAAAAAGACAGAAGAGATATAGAAACGATGTAGAAGAAGGGCGGCCGCGGGCAGAATGCTTGCGGCCGCCCCTTCGGACATGAGGGCCCGTTCATACGATTTTCCTCTGGGAGGAATCAGGCATTGTCGTCATTACATAAGGTTTCGTACTTTTTTGTCAGTTCCTGGTACTCTTCAAGAGTCTTGCACTCCTTTAGGTCGTTTAAGATACATGCTCTTTCCAGCTTGCGCGCCAGACGCTCAATGACTTCTGCGTTTGTGGGCATAGAAGCACCTGCTTTCTAAAGATGTCGATTGTGTATCAGTGTCATCTTTATTATAGCAGTCAAAACCTTATGTGTAAAGGTTCCATGAAAAACGATAAACAGTTGATGAGTTGATAAAAAACGATAAAAAGAAAAAGAAAGGCAACAATATGGCACAGAAAAGAAATCAGTTGCGGATGTACCCCGTCCCCAGGGGCGCTGTGCTGCAGGAGGACTACTGCCTGCGGGTCAGGCCGGTGGGCACCCAGGACTGGCAGGAGCTGAAGACCTATCGGGTAAAGGTGGACATGCATGACGTGCGCTGCGCGTCCATGGCCTGCTTCGACTTTGAGGGCAGCGTGGAGGTGGAGATCACTTTCCCGAAATTCTACACCGTGTACCGGGTGGACATCCGCCCCCTTTCCCTGGGCATCCGGGCCCGGGCGGAGGCCAAGCGGATCACCTTCACGCTGGACAGGCCGGCGAACCTGTCGGTGGAAGTGAACAAAGACCGCTTCCACAACCTGCACCTCTTCGCCGGGGCCCTGGAGGAGCAGCCGGACAAGACCGGGGACGATGTGCTGGTGGTGCCCGGCTCCATGGAGCGGCCGGGCTTTCTGGGGGACGGCATCAACGAACAGCTGGAGGCCATGCCCGAGGGCAGGACGCTCTACGTGGAGCCAGGCATCTATTATATCGGGGAATGCGTCTGGCATCTGCCCTCCCACACCCATATCTACCTGGAGCCCGGGGCCATCCTCATCGGCGGCCTGGCCCTGGAGCACGGGGAGGGGCTGCGCATAGACGGCAGAGGAATCCTGTATCTGGCGGATTTTGCCAGGTTCAGCAGCATCAACGGCATACGGCTCAACCATTCCCGCGACATTCTGCTGGAGGGCCTGATTTTCATCAATCCGCCCCACTATACCGTATCCCTGGGGGACTGCGAGGATGTGACCATCCGCAATATAAAGTCCTTTAGCTGCGAGGGCTGGAGCGACGGGGTGGACATGATGAGCAGCAGACGGGTGCTGGTGGAGGACTGCTTCCTGCGCACCTCCGACGACTGCGTGGCCATCTACGGCAGCCGCTGGGACAATTACGGCGGCAGCAGGGAAATCACCGTGCGCCGGACGGCCCTCTGGGCGGACGTGGCCCATCCCATGATGATCGGCACCCACGGGGACCATGCCCATGAGGGCGACGTCATCGAGGAAATCTTGTTTGAAGACATCGATGTATTAGAACATCATGAATTCCAGCCCGGATACCTGGGCGTGATGGCCATCAATGCCGGAGATAAGAACCTGGTGCGGAATGTAACCTACCGCCGCATCCGTATAGAGCCCTTCGAGCACGGAAAGGTGCTGGACTTCCAGGTGAAATGGAACCGTGACTACAACCCCGCGCCGGGCCGGGGTATCCGGGACATCCTGGTGGAAAAGGTAAACGTCATGTCGGGAGACGGGGAGGAACCTTCGGTGATTGCGGGCTACAGCGAAGAATTTTATGTCCACGGCATCGAAATCCGCGACTTTTATCGGGACGGCAGGAAGGCGGAGAGCCTGGAGGAAGCCAGAATCGTTGTGGGGGAATATGTGGGGGATGTGAGGATGGTGTAGCCAGCTGCGTTGAACCGTTCAATATATGCGTTTTTCTTCAGGGGGACAAAGGATTACCAGTCCTGTCCCCCCTGCATCTTTCAGTGCGGTTTTCTAATGTCATGTGCCGATGCCAACAGGATTAATTGTTCAGCATTCTTCTTTTTTGCCGCTTTCGGTGTCAATCGATCATATTGAATGATAATTTTTCCGCTGCCCAATTTTTATTAAAGCGGAACACAAGCTGCTCTCCATCCAACAAGTCTTCGATAAATTGGAAAGCTTCTAACCTCGAACGGCTTTCACTAACGAAAATACTTTTTTCTATGGTCTGGTATGTAATATGTCCAGCTAAGATATCCCGAAAAACAGCTTGGCGGTTCTCTCTGGCAATGCTAATGTCCCTCAGTTTGTGAAGTCCCGCAAGATGATGAAAATCAGTTTCGCCAAAGCCCAATATAATCTCTTTTAGTTTCCCTTTGCGGCCCAGAGTAAGGAACTGTAGAAAAATTATCGCTTAAAGTTTAAAGCCTTTTATGATGTATGC
>NZ_CAPDXS010000022.1:0-46450 GCF_948601915.1 uncultured Acetatifactor sp.
TTCATGGAAGGGTTCTCCGCCAGGAGATAGGGCACCAGGTGGTAGGAATAGGCCTTGATCACGCCGCCGATCAGGGTCAGGCCCCAGAGGAACAGGAAGAGGCCCGTGACAAAGTTCGCCACGGCCACATGGCACCATTTCTTCACCCGCAGCAGGAACCAGATCCGCTGTCCCGGCACCTTCTCATAGCAGCGCCCCTCCAGGAACATCCGTATGACCACCGTCCGGCACACGCCTACCACGAATATCTGGAACAGGCACAGCAGGGCCAGCGCCCCCAGCAGCAGGACGACTACAGCCGCCTCGTCCGTCCCCACCAAGGAGCGCAGGCCCACCAGCAGGGTCATCAGATAGGCCCCGGAGGCCAGCTTGTTCACCACAGAGGCGAACACACCCCTGCTCCGGCCGAATATCTCTCCGCCCTCCCGCTCCGCTTCCTCTGCGTAGCTCCCTTCCTTTTCCCGGATCCGCTGTTCCCGGTCTTCCTTCTTTCCCTCCGCCACGTCTACCACGAATTCCGTGAAGGAGGTGGCGATCGCATCCGTGAACGTCACCCGAGTCTGGGGCGTCATGTCCTCCGCAAGGCCCCCGCCGGACCTGCCGGATCCGCCGGACATGACCAGCTCCCCGGCCAGCAGGGATGCCGCCAGACATAGCAGCAGGAACAGGAAATAGTGCTGTTTCAGCGCTTTTTTGGCGGCTGTCTTCATTTGTTTTCTTGTGTGCATCTTCTCTCTCGATTCTGTGATTATTTCTGTGGGCATGGGCCCGCGCATGCCCGCGGCATACAGCGCTCCCCTCCCCCTTAAGCCATTATATGTCCGGCAGTCCAGATCGGCAAGGCGCAGTTTCGCACGATATCTCTCCGTAACGTGGACACGGGCGGCTGTCATAAGCCGCCCTCATCATGCATGGCATCCTTTCCTCTGTTCATGGCATATTCCATGCGCCCCCCGGCGGAAAGCGGAATCCTATTTCCGGGATTTCCAGTCGGCGTCCTTCTCCTTGCTGGAGGCTGTGGCCTTGGCCAACTGCAGCACGATCTCGCTGAAGTAACGCTCAGGAATCTCTTTCAGGCAGTAGGAATTGCTGTCATTGGCCTCATCGTACACATAGCTGCCCCGCCTGATGCCTGCGGGCGCGCTGCCTCCGGGAGAGGCGCTGTCCCCTGTCATGACGCCCCCGTTTCCGGCAAGGACGGTCCCTCCCGCATTGTAGAACCTGGCCTCGTATACGGTCACATCGTCGTTCTGGCCTCCCACGAAGCTGCCGGAGAAGTGGAGTTCCACCCCCAGCGCCCCGTCCTCCCTGTAATAGCTGTAGAAGCCCCCCGCGTCCTGGACGGAGCCCCGATACCAGCCAAGGGCCATGAGCTTGCCCCCCAGGGACAGGTCGTTCACGATGCAGCCGCCGAAGCGCTCCAGGCTCTTTGACTCCCCCTCCTCCTCTGTCCGGTAGTACACCGGCCTGTCGAGCTGCTCGATGGGCTGGAGGATCTCATAGTCCTCAAGCTGCTCCTTCCAGGCGCTGCGGGAGTCCTCCGACAGCTCGATGGGGTGCACGATCCCTACCATGGGCACAGGAACGGCGCTTTCCCCGGATTTGCCGCCGGATGCGGCCGCCTTATCGTCCGCTTCCTCCCTGCTCCCGGCTGCGTCCTGCAGGCCTCCAGTCTGCTGTCCGGCATCCGTCTGCCCCTCCGGCAGCTCGAACTCGTCCTCGTCCTCTGTGTTGAAGGAGCCGTCCTCCATGTAGCGGAAGGTATTTACCAGTTTTCCGTCTTCGTAGATGCCCCAGATCAGCCCGGTGGCGAACTGGTGCATCACGGGGTTCTTCACGAACAGGTTCCGCCAGGCCTCCACGGTCCACTGCCTGCCGGTGGACAGGGCCATCTCCAGGCGCATCTTCTGGCTGCTCACCGTGGCCTTCATCTGCTTCTTCATCTGCTTGAATTCCTCGTAGGCCGCGGGCGCTTTCTCTTCATCGTCCCGCTTGCCCGGGGCGGGGAGGTTCTTCAGCTTCTTGCCGCTCTCGTCGAAGACCTCTATCTCCAGGGCAGTGGTGATGGTGACGGTGAACTTCCGCCCGCCGTAGTCGAACACCCGCTCCATATTTTCGTTAAAGCCCAGATCCGGCACGATCCTGTCCGCCAGCTCCTCCGTGGTGATGCCCAGCTGCGCCGCCGCGAACTCCAGGGCCTTCCCCGCCGCTGCCTTCACCTGTTTGAATTTAAATTTGCGCGATATTCCGTCAACAATCAGAAGCGCCTGGGGCTCGGGGCTTAAGGCCAGGGCCTGCACCGCCTCCGAGGCGATGGCCCCTCTGGCCGCATTGGGCCACTCCTGGATTTGGTGGTGGAGCTTCTTCACCATGTCCGCGCCGCCGTGGATGGACGCCGCGTAGAGCACCCAGCGCTTCTTGGACTCCGCCCCGGCCTCCATCCATTTGTCGAAGAGCTCTCCCACATAGACGGCGAGCTCACGCCGGTCCAGATCCTGGGCCAGGGTGGCGGCCGTAGGGCTCACGCCGCAGGGGGACATGGAGGCATAGCTTAAGAACAGGGCCTGGAGGTACTCCTCGCCGGCCTCCTCCCCGTCCTTTTTATGTACTTTGGAGAAAGGCGTCTCGTAGGCCCAGGCCAGGGAGCGCTTCTTGCCGCCCTTGTGGAGGTCTTTCACCAAATCCTCCCGGGTCAGGGCCTTTCCGCCCTGGTTTTCATCGGCGCCGCTGACATGGAGGGCTGTCTCCAGCAGGGTGCGCACCTTGCCGTTCTTCTCCTTTTCCAGGCTTTCCTTCAGGACGGGGGCGTATTTCCCGCTGTCCCATCTGGTCAGGACGCGGATGGCGATCTCACGCTCCGCTGCCTTTTTGGAGGACAGGAGTCTCAGCATATCCGCCTCCCAGTCATTGCACCGATAGAGGATTTCCAGAAGTTCTTCTCTGACGGCTTTGGAGCTGTCCTGGGAGAAGCCCAGGATTTCCTCTCTGTACTGCCCCGGATGCTGTCCCAGAACCGTAAGACCCAGGCATCTTCCTGTGCTGGCGGCCTCCCGGAAACCGGTTACGGCCTCTTCCCGCCTGTCTGCCAGGTATCCCTGGAAGATCTCTCTGGCGGCGTTCTTCAGCTCGTCCTTCCATCTGTCCATGTAGAGGGAATCATAGGCGTCCGCATAGCCGTTGAGCTGTCTCCCCAGGCTCAGGCCCGCCCTGTCCACCGCGGCGAAGAGGCGCTTCACCCTGTCGCCGCTGACTTCATTGCTCCCCTGTCCGTTCCCGCCCCGCAGGCTGTTGGCGTTGACATACCCTCTGTACAGCATCAGGAAGGCCTCGCAGCGGTCGCTCAGCGCGTCATAGCCGTAGGTGTTCTGATAGGCCTGGAGGATGTTCCAGTGGCTGCCGCCCCAGCGGTAGCTGGCGCCGCTCTGCAGCCCGTCCTCATAGGGGTAGAGCGCGGAGATCCCGCTGCCGTTCTCCAGGTAATCCCGCACCGCGGCGGCTGCCTGGGTGTCCACAATCTTCACCAGGGCGTCGACGAGCCTGGACTGCTGCCTGGACTTGTCCGTTCCCTTCCGCTCCTGGTACAGATCAGGATCCATCTTCTTCACGATGTCGTTCATCCGGTTGAAGGTATCGAAATCCGCTGATTTCATGCACTCCAGGAAAATCTCCCTGTTGCGTTGGAACTGGCTTTTCAGGATTTTGGCCTTTCCCTTGGCGGCGGCCCAGGCGATGAACTTCTTTTTGTCCATGGAGAATGTCTCGTCGAATGCGCCGCCCCTTTCATTCAAATCCCCCCGCAGGTCTATATTGTCCATGATGTCCAGCATGTTGGCCGTGTCCGCCGCAAGACATATCTTCAGCACGTTTCCCAGCACGGGGGACTGGGCGTAGTTGACGAAGGCCGTGCCGCCCAGGATGCGCAGGATGAACCGGTTCACCGTCAGGTTCGCCCTGACCTTTTTCAGTATCTTGTCGTCTACTTCGTCACGGTATACCGCATTTTTAATCTCGTCCATCTCCAGCTTCGCCATCTGGTTCCCGTAGAGGCTGTGCAGGCTGTTGGCCAGGATTTCCCCGTACTCCCACAGAAGGGCCATGTCCCCGGAATCGATCTGCACCGCTTTCTCCTCCTGGCTTCCCCCGCGGCCCAGGAGCCTGTTCATACCGGCCAGGAGCCCGCCCTGCCTGTCGGCAGCCTCCTCTTCCGTCAGCCTTACATTGGGGTACTTCATCCGGAAATAGGCCATCAGGAGGATGATCTTGCCGTTCTCCGTTCTGCTTTTCTGATACGATATGGCTTCGCGGATGGCGTCAGGCTGGTCGGCTGCCAGCTTTATCAGGTTCTGGATGGTGTAGCGGTTGATCATGTGCTCATTGTTGCCGATCTGGGCCGCATAGACTGCCGTCTGCATGGAAGTCTGCGGCAGGAGGATGCGGTTCTTGTCGTAATTGTAGTAGCCGTTCCAGGGCATCATCTCGCTGCAGGTGGACTGGCCCGCGGCGAACAGGATATGGGCCAGGCGCTCCGCCTCCTGGTCCCGCCCCTTGTTGATCAGGTCGATGCCCATGGACCGCAGCCTCGCCGCCACCTCCTCGGGAGCGGCGGTGAGGTCGCGAAACGCCAGCTTCTTCAGCGCCTCCTCCCCCGCCGCCCCGGAAAGGTAGTCCTCCGCCAGGGCGATTTCATCCGCCGTGAACAGGTTGGTCTGCTCCAGCAGTTCCACTATTTTAGCGGCTCTTTGATTTTGTGGGTTGATCATTGGTTTGGTTCCTCCTTTTCCTGTGCTTGTGAGCGCATTCCTTTATCGGTTTGCTGCTGTCTGTTGCGGAAGCGCTCGCTGGTTATGCGTTTATGCCGGCAAATGGTTTCGGGGGGCATCAATGTTTTAATGTTATTCCCCGTAATAATCCTCTCCTCGGGAATATTCGTTTTTTTGTTTCATTAAGTATAGATATTCGCTTATTTCCGTATAGATTCCTGCCAGGGGCCCGTTCTCCTGCGCAATCCGGTGGCGGTTCGCCGCCAGATTTTGCTCCAGGGCGGCCAGAAGCCCCGAGAGGTACTCCATGCCGTACTGGGCTGTCAGGGCCGCGGATTTCTGCAGGCCTTTAAGCGTGCTGTCATGGACGGTGGAAAAGCCGCTCTGGCACAGGTCCGCCATCAGGGAGAGGATTTCAGCGGCCATGTCCTCCATGACCAGGAATTTGGGCTTGTGGTCTGTGGATATGGCTGCTGCGCCCTCTTTGCTCTCCGCAGTTCCGGATGCTGTCTGTTCTGCTACGGCGCTTTCGTTTTCTCCGGCACTTCTGTCCTCTGTGGCTGTCGCTTCTGCCAGGGTGCTTCCGTTTTCTCCGGCATCTCCGCTTTCTGTGGCTGTCCTTTCTGCCGGAACGCTTCCATTTTCTCCGGCATCTCTGCCTTCTGTGGCTGTCCCTTCTGCCGGGACGCTTCCTCCTTGCCTGGCTGTAACGTCTACCGGGGCGCTTCCGCCTCCTGGCGCTGCCTCTCCGTCGGGAGCCTCGATTTCCAGCAGATCCACCGGATACATCCGAAGCCTCCCGTCCCGCAGATAGACCTTTCCCAGGAAGCAGGGCGGCTTCTTCCCGGAAATCCGCTCCAGGTATCGAATCGTGCCCGCCTCCTCCTTGGAATAGGCCACCTCCACCAGAAGCTCCCGGCCCGCCGCGTCATAAAGAGGCAGGGTCAGCCGCTGCTCTGTCTGGGAGAATTCCGCCCTGGCGCAGCTCTTTGGCTGGACGAACAAGGGCTCCACGCCCTTTCCCCCGGCGTCCTCCTGTCCGGTATCGCCCGGGCTGTCCGGCTCTCCCTCTTCCGCAAGCCATGTCCTCTGCTGCTTCCAGATCTGCTCCCGGAACAGGGCGCCGAAATCCTGATAATACCACTTTGCTATATCGGATACGTGCAGCCCTGCCTCCCCAGTGACCTCCCCTTTGGTCTCCTGGCTGGAGGACAGGCGGTTCCGGCTGTCGCATTTGGCCCCGTTCAGGTGTATCCTGACCTTCAGAAGATTCTCGAAGGAAATGTTCAGTCCCCAGGGAGCGCCTGCCTGCCGGTTCCTCCAGGCCCCCTTCTTTTTGGATTCGTCATAGAACACGGGCCTTGCGTTGGTATAGGTGTACCACTGTTTCGTCTTCTCTTCCAGGAAATAGACTGTCTCCCCCTCGTATCCCGTCTGGCTCCGGAAATGCTCCATGGCTATCCCGATCAGGTCAAGGTTCCCCACAGGGAGATAACCGGCCCGGAATTCTCCCGCCAGCTTTCCCACTGCCTCCTGCCCCGTGACCTGGCCTTCCATCTGCCCCGTTGCCTGCCCCAGGAGCTGTACCCGCCGGCAGAGCCTTGTCAGCTGCTCCATCAGGTCTTCCGTGCGGAAAACCGCCTTTCTGGCAAAGTATCTGCCGTAGGAGTCCGCCAGCGCCCGGAAATATCCCTCGAACCTGGAGAGCCTGGCATTGTGGCTGATGATGGCAAGCCGCTCCAGGTAGTCCGGCACGTCGGGGGACACCCGGGACAGCCCGGTGCCCAAAAGCTCCTCCAGGAAGCGCTCCATCTGCCCGGCCGCGTCCCTCACTTCCTCCAGGTCGTAAACCGGCGTGTCCGCCGTCTCCGCCCGGAGGGCCTCTCTGGTCAATACGCCAGTCTCCATCTGGCACCAGAGGATGGCGGCGGCCTTGTGCCTGCACAGTTCCTTTTTATGGCAGGTGCAGGTGGAATATTCCAGAGGGGACAGGAGCTTCACTGTCATCCCCTGTTCCGGCAGGTGGACGGTGACCACCGAGGACTCCTGTATCACCGGGCGGATGCCGCCTGCGGCCTGGTTGACGAAAGCCTGGAAATAGCGGCTGCCCAGGGCCTTCTGGAGCTTATCGAAGGGGTAGGCGTCTATCTCTTTCCATGCGGGGCTGTGTCGGTTTTTATCGACTACGTTTATGTCGTTATTTTGGTTTTGATTAGTGGAACCGCCCCGCCCCGGCACGATGCCGGAATCCGGAATGGGCTCCGATTCTTGGGTGGCTTCCTGTAACGGACTGCTCTTTGGATTTTGGGCGGCTACCTGTACCGGACCTCTCTCCGGTTTTTGGGCAGCTTCTTGTACCAGGCTTCCCTCCGGTTTTTGGGCTGCTTCCTGTACCAGACTTCCCTCCGGTTTTTGGGCTGCTTCTTGTACCAGGCTTCCCTCCGGTTTTTGGGCTGCTTTCTGTACCAGGCTTCCCTCCGGTTTTTGGGCTGCTTTCTGTACCGGACTTCCCTCCGCTCGCTGGGCGGCCTCCTGTACCAGGCTTCCCTCCGCTCGCTGGGCAGCTTCCTGTACCAGGCTTCCCTCCGGTCGTTGGGCGGCCTCCTGTACCAGGCTACTCTCCAACCGTTGGGCAGCTTCCTGCACCAGACTTCCCTCCGGATTCTGGGCGGCCTCCGGCCCACACAGGACCGGGCTTCCCCCGTCATCCGCATCCCTCGCATCCTGCCCATTCTCCGTGCCCGCTGCCGACAGGTTCTGCGCATCCTGTCCTGCGGAATCCGTGCCGCCCCTAAGGCAGCGTTCCCGCAGAATCAGAATCCCATGTACCACATGGCGGCAGATGCTCCTGGAGGGGCAGGTGCACTTGCTCTCCCCCAGAGGAAAGCGCACCGTCACGGTCTCCGCCCCCACCTTTACCACAACCTCTTCCCCCAGCGCGCCAATCCCGGCAGCGGCTCCTTCCATGGAACTCTCCTCTTCCATGGAATGCCCTTCTTCCATGTCTTTATAGGCCCGCTTGACAATTCCCTTATTGCTGATGCCGATCAGATAGTCGTCGTCTATCCCGGCCAACCGTTCTCTCCACTCATCCATAGAAATCTCCTCTTATTAATATAGTAATTCCTGTCATTCTTCCTGTCAAGCCGCAATGGAGCGCCAAAACCGCCCTTTATCCATACTGAAAAACAGCTCCGGGCCTGTGAGCACCGGAGCTGTATATTTTTGAAATGCCATATCCTGTTTTCACTGCGGGCTGCATACAGCCTTTCTCCCGGAAAATCTATATATGCAGCGATTAAATGCCGTTTATTTACTCCAGTATCCGGTCAATCCTCTCCCGCTCTTCCCGGTCAAACTCCACATTGCCAAGCATCCCCACATTGTCCAGTATCTGGGATGGCCTTGACGCACCGATTAGCACGCTGGTGATGTCCCCGTCCCGGAGGATCCAGGCCAATGCCATCTGGGCCAGGCTCTGTCCCCGCTCTCTGGCGATTTCACCCAGGGCGCGCACCCTGTCCAGGGTCTCCTCCCGGATGGAGCTCTCCTTCAGGAACCTTCCGTCCGTGCGGACGCGGCTGTCCGCCGGGATGCCGTTTAAGTAGCGGTCCGTCAGGAGCCCCTGGGCCAGCGGGCAGAACGTGATGATGCCGATGCCGTTCTTTGCCGCATAGTCCTTCAGCCCATCTGCCTCGATGCTGCGGTTCAGCATGGAATAGCTCCTCTGGTTGATGATGAAGGGCGTGCCCATCTCCCGGAACAGCTTTGCGATGGCAATGGTCTGCTCCTTATCGTAATTGGAAATCCCCACGTACAGGGCCTTGCCGCTCCTGACGATGCCGTCCAGCGCCCTGGCGGTCTCCTCCAGCGGCGTCTCGGGATCCGGCCTGTGGTGGTAGAAGATATCTACGTAGTCCAGTCCCATCCTGCCCAGGCTCTGGTCCAGGCTGGCCACCAGATACTTCTTGCTGCCCCAGTCGCCGTAAGGCCCCGGCCACATGTCGTATCCGGCTTTGGTGGAGATGACCAGCTCGTCCCTGTAGGCCCCAAGGCTCTTTTTCAGGATGCGGCCGAAATTCTCCTCCGCCGCGCCGTACACCGGGCCGTAATTGTTGGCCAGGTCGAAATGGGTGATGCCATTGTCGAACGCAGTCTGGCACATGTCCAGCATGTTGTCGAAATTGCCGTTGGAGCCGAAATTGCGCCACAGCCCCAGAGACACCGCCGGGAGCTTCAGCCCGCTGGCCCCGCAGCGGTTATATTGCATTTTTTCATACCTTGATTCGTCTGCGATATACATTTTTCTATCCTCCTAAGTAAATCTATATCTATGCTTTCCTGTCGATGCTCTCATCCCCTCCGACAAATCCACCTTTTCCCATTGCAGTATAGCATACAAAAAATGCCTACAGGAAAAATATTGTGAAATTAGCAAAAAAAGATTGCATGGTCCCTCTCCTCCATGTATACTATAAGCAATAGAAGGGCTATATGCCTTTCATGTGGGCTGACACAAGAATCCGAAATTCATTCCAGACTTCGGGCGCTGGACGGTTGGCTGGCAACGGAAAAACCAGAGATTCATTCCAGACTTCGGGCGCTGGACGGTTGGCGGACAACAGAAAAATCAGTCAGGAAGAGGCGAGATTATCTGCTGCGGCAGGTAGATCGCCTTTTCGCATTCCCCACTCCCCTCACGCAATAATCTTCCCCATCCACCCCGCCAGCTCCTCCGGCGTCATAGCCCCCACGAAGGCCCCCATGTCCGACAGGGTCTGGGCGGCGTTGCGGTCATAGTTGGGGTTGGCGTCCATGTCCAGGGCTGTGAGCACCACCAGCTTCGCGCCGCTCTCGATGATTCCCTTCGCGGTGCTGTAGAGCCGCTGGTAGCCGCCGCCCTCGTAGAGGTCCGTCACCAGCACCACCATGGTCCGGAAGGGAAAATCAATCAGTCCCTCGCAGTACCCCAGGGCCCCGGCGATATTGGTGCCGCCGCCTAGCTGGACGCTCATCAGGGTCTCCACCGGGTCCTCCACATAGCCGCTTAAATCCACCACATTGGTGTCGAATATCACCAGCTTCGTGTCCAGCATGGGGAGCCTGGCGAATATCCCCGCCATGATGGCGCTGTGGATGACGGAATCCAGCATGGAGCCGCTTTCGTCCACGCAGACAATCACCCGCCACTGGTTGTATTTCTTCATCCGCGAATTGAAATATACGTTTTTCAGTACAAGCTGCTGCCGCTCCCTGTCATAGTTCTTCAGATTCCGCTGGATGGTCTTCTTCATGTCCAGGTTCCGGGCGGACTTTACCGGAGAGCTGGCGTTACGGTTGATCTGCCCGAAAAAGGAGACCCGCACCTCCTGCTCCAGCTTCCTGGCAATCTCCTCCGCCACTTTGCGCACGATTTCCCGGGCCAGGGAGAGCACCTCCCCCTTCATCATGTGCTTCAGCTCCAGGATGGTCTTCAAAAGCTCCTTGTTGGGCTCCAGCCTGCGCAGCACCTCCGGGTCTGTGAGCAGCTCTGTCATGCCGTACTTTTCCAGGGCGTGGCGCTCCAGAATCTCCACCGTCCGCCTGGGGAACAGCTTCTTCACCTGGTGCAGCCAGTCCGGCACGGTGAGCTGTGAGCCGTCGCTGCCGCCCCTGCGGTCTTTCCGTATCTCCTGCTCGTCCCCGTACTCTCTGGAATACAGATAGTCCAGCACATTTTCCATGTCCATAAATTTTAGGTTCACGGCCCCGGAGGAAAAAGGAATCTGCCCTGACGCATATTTCCCCAGCACCAGCCTCCAGCGGTTCAAAATCTCCTGTTCGTCTGCCATTTTTATCTCCTAATTGAGTCGCTGCGCGACGGCACTAAAGAGTAAAGTCCCTTCGGCGCACCTTTATGAGAGGAACTTTCATTCGAAAGTGCCTCATGAAAGTTCCTCTCGTGCGCCTTCGCGACTTTACCGGCCAGCGCATCAACGCTGCATTCGCGACTTCACAAAAGCATCCAGTTCTTTCCCATAAGCATACCAGTCCGGGTAGACCTCCTGCCGCTCCAGGATGTCTCTCTGGCCCTTTCCGTGGATTCCCGCGGCCATGGACGCGATCCTGTCGATCTCCCGGGGCGTGAAATAGGCAAAGGCCATACGCAGCTTGGGCAGCAGCTCCAGGAATTCCTCCTCGGAAACCGCGCCGTAGAATCCGTCCAGCATCCGCAGGAACTGCTCTCCGATGAACACCAGGTCCCTGGCCGTGAAGAACAGCCCTCTGAAGAACTGGGCCGTGGAGAACAGCTGCTCCCTGGTCCCGCTCAGATACCCCCTGCAGACCATCTCTATCTTTTCCGCCGTCTCCCGGCCGCTGCCGTAGAGGATACCGTGGACGCAGCCGTTCAGGCCCGCGTTGATCTCCCCGTCCAGCGTCATCTTTTCCAAGACATCATAGTAGTCATCTCTCTCCCGGCCCTCTGCCCCCTGCCGCCCCGTGACCCGGTACAGGAGCTTCACGGCGTTCATGCAGGGGTCCAGATCCTCGTCCTTGATCCTGGTCATGGAGGGCAGGAGGCCGATCAGTTTCCGGCAGCCGATGGAAATCAGTTCCCCGAATTCCAGTCCGGAGCCGTACAGCGTCTCCAGCTCTTCCATCATCATCAGGCTCTTTAAGGCCTCCGCCATGGAATAGAAATCCGTGTCCGCCAGCATCAGCTGATGCACCCGGGAAAAGACTGTCTGCAGCTGCCCCTGCAGCCCCATCTCGAAGACCCTGGTCAGCAGCAGGGCGCTCTCTTTGGCCCCCAGCTCCCGCTCCAGCTCCTCCTTCACCAGGCTCACCGCCGCCTCCTCAATAGTAGCGCCGTAGACCGACACCTCGATCAGGGCGGCGTCCACCTGGGCGTTCCATTTGTACTTCCAGATCTCCCGCATCAGGTTCCTGTCCTTTTTCAACTGCAGGTTGGGGCCCTTCACCTTTTTGGCAAAGGCAGTGTCCAGGTAGAGCATGCGGTTGAAGAACATGCTCTGCTGCCTGTGCCTGGGATTGGAAAATATGGACAGGGTGGACTCCGACTCCAGGGTGGAGGTTATCTTCAGACAGAACTGCCTGCACTCTCCCCGGAAGTCGTGGAGGATGGGCGGCACGTCCGCCTGGGGGCACAGCGCGCCCACGGCGTTCCCCGTCATGAGCCCGCGCAGGATCCGCATGGGCGTGTCGGAGGCCAGATTGTATTCCCCCTTCACAAAGGAGGAGAGCACCGCGTCCTGCAGCTCGTAAGCCCCCGGCTCCCGCTTCCCCCGCAGCTCGGCCAGGCCCTTTGCCATGGCGCAGGCGCAGATTTCGTCATAGGTGGACAGATACCCCTCCCTGCGCCTGGTCTCCTTGCCCGATGCCACCACCATGTCCAGCACCGCGTCCCCGTAAGGGACATCGGATTCCGCTGCCCGCTCCCAGATTTTCTGGTAGAATCCGGGAAAGGGCATGCCGCTGGCGTAGCCGTTCAGGGCGTCCGCCGCCTCCATGGAGTAGGGCATCAGGTACACGCCCTGGTCCTTTTCGGGAACCTTGCCGGTCTTGCCTTCTGTCCGCGCCGCTTCCTCTTCCCCTGCCAGCAGCGCCCGAAGCCCCGGCGTGTGGAAGCCCCCCGTGACCGCCAGCACCGTGCCCCCTGTCCCTGCCAGCTCCCGGGCGTGCTCCCCGATCCGCTTCGCCATATGCGCCTCCCGGGCCAGGCATCCGTCCTCCTCCATGGATTCCCGGGGCGTGTTCTCCCTGGCCAGCCCGCAGTACACCAGCAGATTGTCGAACCAGCGTTTGCTTTCATCCCGCATACCGTTCAGTTCGAAATACTTCTCCCAGAACTCGTCGAAGCTGCGCAGCCCCGTCCGCTCGCAGAGCTGACGCAGATAGTCGTTTCGGGACAGCAGATAGTCGTCGTTGTAATTGCTCTTCTCCTCTTCCTCCTTCCGCAGGCCCTTCCCCTCCCGGGAGGCCGCCAGGATGTCGCCGTAAGGCAGGTCGATGAAAGCCGTCCGGATCCCCAGCCGTTTTCCCGCCCGGAATGCCGCCAGCTCCGGCGAATAGTCCAGAAAAGGATAATAGCATTTATAGCGCTCCTTGTCCTCCGAAATCCGGCCTGACTGGTCATGATAGGAATAATAGATGGCAAAGGGCGCCTTCGTCTGGTCATGGACCATCACCGGAATCAGGGAATCCGCATTGTCCGGCCCCTCCACCAGGATGACGTCCGGCCGCAGCTCCTCGATCGTCCGGTCCACATGGTACGCGCAGGCGGGACTGTGATGGCGGACCGGAAGCAGGATTATCTCAGCCATTTCCTTGCTTCGTAATATTCTTTCCATAATCCGCCCTCTTTGCTGCTCTTGTCCCGGATCACCGTGTTGAAATACCCCTTCACCTTCTCCAGGTCGTCCTTGTTTTCCTTGGAGATCGCTCCCACCAGGTTCTGCACCAGGCTGTCCATGGCAATTCTCCCGTCCCCATAGTAATAGCCTGTGATCATAGCCTGGTAGTACACCGACACCGCCTCCGCCGTGCTCATCACCGCCGACGGCCTGTCGATCCTGTGCCCGTAGGAGGAGACCCCCTCCCGCAGCTCGTGGTAGGTGGAGGCCAGAATCTCCGCCACGTCCTCGTCCACTTCCATGGCCATATGGCTCTCCGCCGCCAGCTTCTCCACCTCGTTCACGATGATCCGCTTCTCCATCGCCGCCTCCCGCACGGGCATCACCGTCTCGAAATTGAACCTCCTCTTCAGGGCGCTGCTCATCTCGTTCACGCCCTTGTCCCTGGTGTTGGCCGTGCCAATCACATTGAAGCCCGGCCTGGCGAAGAGGAACCCGTCGTCCCCCAGCTCCGGCACGTTGAGCACCTTGTCGGAAAGCACGCTGATCAGGCTGTCCTGGATCTCCGCGGGCGTCCTGGTGATCTCCTCGAACCGGGTCAATATCCCCTTCTCCATCCCCACGTAGAGAGGCGACGGCACCAGGGCCTCCCGGCTGGGCCCCTGGGCCAGCAGGAGCGCGTAATTCCAGGAATATTTTATCATATCTTCGGTAGTCCCCGCCGTGCCCTGGATGGTGTTGGTGCTGACCCCGCTGATGGCGGCGGAGAGGAGCTCCGAGAGCATGGTCTTGGCCGTGCCCGGCTCCCCCACCAGCATCAGGCCCCTGTTGCCCGCCAGGGTCACGATGCAGCGCTCCACCAGCGCGTCGTTGCCGAAGTATTTCTTTTCTATGGTATATTCTTTTCCGTTGTACAAGACGGGCTTTGCACTCCCCAGGATGAAGGTCCGCACCGCTCTGGGGGACATCTGCCAGTTCTCCGGACGGCTGGCTGTATCGTTGGCCTTTAATGCCTCCAGCTCCTCCCGATACCGAACCTCCACCGGAGGTTTTATGTATTGCTCCATTGTCTCTGCCTCCTGTTCTGCCATTTTGCCGCATCGCCCCGGCCCCTTCCCCTGCCGTCCGGCGGAATGCTTAGGATAAGTATAGCAAATGCCGCCAGAAATTTCCATAGGCTTCCTTAGGCCTGCAGCATAAATTCCCCTGTCAGCAGAATGTCCGCCGCATTGTCCCCGACCATGACCCTGAAGCCTCCGGGTTCCACATGCCACTGAAGGTTCCGGTTCAGGGTCCGCAGCTGCCTGCTGCCGACAGCAAACTCTACCCTGCGGCTCTCCCCGGGATGCAGGGCGACCTTTTTGAAGCCTGCCAGTTCTTTCCCAGGCTTCACGGTACTGGAAACCAGATCCCGAAGATAGAGCTGCGCCGTCTCTTCTCCGAAGCAGCTGCCCGTATTGGTGACAGTGAAGGACACCTTTACGGCGGCTCCCTTCTCTACGGCCTCCGCGGCAATCCCGTCCCCCTGGATTTTCAGATCGCTGTAGGAAAAGCTGGTGTATGTCAGCCCATAGCCGAAGGGATACAGCGGATTCCAGTCCATCTCCACGTAGCGCCATCCGCCTCCGGGAAGCCGGTTATAATTGCAGGGCACCTGCCCCACAGTTCTGGGGAAGGACATGGGAAGCCGTCCGGAAGGGTACGTTTTCCCGAACAAGACCTCCGCGATGGCCCTGCCGCCCTTCTCCCCCGGGAACCAGCATTCCAGGATGGCCGGGATATGGGCTTCCTCCCAGGTCAGCGCAAGGGGCCTGCCGTTTTGCAGCACCAGCACCACAGGGGTTTTCGTGGCCGCGATTTCCTTCAGGAACTCCTGCTGCTTTCCGGGCAGAACCAAATCCGTGCGGTCCAAATTCTCTCCGCTGGTCTCCACATTGTCCCCCAGACAGACGATAGCCACATCCGCTTTCCTCACCATATCGATGGCAGGCCCCCAGTCCTCTCTGCCCTTATTGTAGCCGAAGACCACCCTGGCTCCTCTGGCATCATTGCAGAATTCCAGGCGGATATCGTATTCCCGCCCTTCCTCAAAGACGAAGTCCGCCATCCGGGAAGCCTCCCCGGCCCGGCCGCCGCCCTGGTTCCAGGCATCGATGAGCAGCTTCCCGTCCACATACAGCCGCATGCTGTCCTGTCCGGGAATGGCAATGCAGCCCCGGAAGCCGCTCCTGGCCTTCAGCCTTCCGGTCCACGCCACAGAGAAGCGCTCTGCCTCCACATCCGCATGGGGCTTGGCATAGATCCAGTTGAAATTGACCATACTGTCCCTGCGCGTCACCACCGGTTCACCGCTCAAATCCCAGTTATTATAGTAGCGCGCGGTAAGCCCCGCTTCTCCGTCCTCATCGGCGAGCCAATCGGTCTGGAAGGGGAAGACCGTCTCCCCCAGATAGCTGCAGCCCTTTTCATAGATTACACTTCTGTCTTCTCCTGCCAGCTTCCGGATGCCGTCCAAAACAGTCACTTTATGGGAATCGGCCGTCTTCGGAGCATAATCCCCCAGCGCCGCTTCGTCCGCTCCCGGCCCCACTACGGCGATGACCCTATAGGAATCGGACAGGGGCAGAATGTGCTTTTCGTTTTTCAGCAGACAGATTGACTTTCTGGCAATATCCAGGGCGGTCTCCTGATGCGCTTCACAGTTCACTGTCTTGTCGTACAGGCTCTCGTCCACATAGGGATTTTCAAATAGCCCCAGCGCGAACTTCAGCTTCAGCACCCGTCCGCAGGCCGTGTCCAATACCTCTTCGGACATCTCGCCGTTCTCGATCAGGCTGCGGATACTCTCCATCCATTCCTTATGGGTGAAATCATACAGCTGTAGGTCGACCCCTGCCTCCATCCCCTGGCGGATGGCCTCCCGGTTATCCTTCGCCGTGTAAAAACTGCCTTTCAACCGGGCCACAGCAGTCATGTCAGAACGCACGAAGCCGGGCATGTGGTACTGTCCCCGGAGCACATCCGTCAGCAGCTCACGGTCAGAGGCCACGGGCTGTCCGTCAATGGCCGCATAAGAGCACATAGCATTCCAGGCGCCGCCCTCCACGAAAGCCTGCTCGAAAACCGGCAGCCCCCAGGCGAACACGTCATGGCGTCCCATGGCGGAGGGCGCGCAATTCAGCCCTCCCACAGGCGTTCCGTAGCCACAGTAATGCTTGGGCTCTGCCGCCACCGTATCCGGGCGCTTCAGACTCTCTCCCTGCATTCCCTTTACGATTTCTCTGGCAAACTCGCCGCCCAGATAGGTATCCTCGCCGAAGGCTTCCTCCACCCTTCCATAGCGGGGATCCCAGCTTAAGTCCATTACAGGATTCCAGGTTTCGTGAACCCCGCTGGCCCTTGCTTCCGCCCCGATGGCGCGCCCCATCCGCCGTCCCAGCTCCGGTTCAAAGGTGCCAGCCAGGCCAATCTGCTGCGGGAAGCAGGTGGCATAGCCGTCATAAAGCCCATGCAGCGCCTCCTCGCTAAAGAGGAACGGTATCCCCAGGCGGGTCTTTTCCACCGCGTAGCGCTGTAGCTGATTGGCCAGCTGCGGGCTGGCGGAGCGGAACTGTACGCTGCCCACGCTTCTGTCTTTTATAGCTTCCTCAAATTCTTCCCAGCGAAATTCCTCCACCCTTTCCTCGGCATCCCTTTTGGTATAGTCGCCTATAATAGAATATTGGTCTGTCTGCATGATTTTTTCTTCCAGGGTCATCCTGGAAAGCAGATCCGCTACCCGCTCCTCTATGGGCAGGGATGCATCCTTATATTTATCCATCATCAATTACCTCCTTCTGCTCCGCAAAGCGCCTTCGCTTCCCAAATCACGAATTCCGAAGGAACCACCGGCCTCCCGCCCCTGGTCTGATAACCGGCGGCGAACCGTCCGTCCCCATCGATGGCAACAGTATACCATACCTGATAGCCGTTTGCATATCTCCCCGCCAAAGTTATGGTTATGGAATTTCCGCTTCTTTCCGCCAGGACCGCCCGGATCTGAGACGCTGTCACGCTCCTTTCCTTAAGAATCTGAATTGTTTCATACCGCTGCGCTGTATGAAGCCGAGAAGCAGAATCGCCGCCGCTGCCAGAAGCATCCACGAGAAGAACATTCCGGCATAGCCGTTTTCCTCCAGATGCTTTCCATAGACCAGGGAGCCGATGCCTGCGCCGGCATAGGTCGCAAAATCCAGCAGCCCTACTACCCTGGACACACATCCCGCACCTTGATATTTCATGGGATAGATGGTGAGAAAGGAGGCGTTGACCAGGGAGAGGGCAGCCGCATTCATCCCCAGGCATAGCGCGGCTGCCCCGGCCGGCGTTCCTGGCAGGCAGAGCGGTATGAGACATACGGCACATATTCCCAGCGATACTATGGAAACAATATGCTCCTGCCGGCGGAACAACTGGTATAATGGCATATAGACCAGCCGGCCGGCAAGGCTGAGCAGGGGCACCGCAAACACATAGAACGACATAGACGCCAGGTCTATTTTATATGTATCTATAAAAAAGGTTGCCGCCCACAGATTAATGCCATCCTTGAGGATTCCATGACACAGGGCGGGAATCAGCAGAATCAGCAATTGCGGGTTCAACAGGGCATGAAGGCTGTCCTCAGATGCCTGGGACCTTTTGTGCCGCCTTGGTTCTGCGGGAAGCAGCAGGAAGGACATGCCCGCTGAAAGGAAGGCGAATCCTCCCGGCAGCAGAAAGGCATACCGAACTCCAAGAGCCGGGATCGTTCCTGCCGCCAGCGCAATTCCCAGTACACTTCCCACTCCGATAGAAGAGCCCAGCACAGATGCCGCAAAGGATTTCTTCCCGGAAGGATACATGCATCCAACGGTGCGCAGCAGCGGCCCCCACAGCATGGACTGGGCAAATCCGTTCAGCGCCCATAGACAGATAGCATTATCGGCCTGCAGAGACAGCCCGATTCCGACATTACTTGCGGCTGTCAGAAGGAGGCCTGCCGTAACCATCCGTCTTGCGGAAAAGATATCTCCAAGCCATCCGTTCAGCAGCTGCCCCAGAGAATATAGAAGAAAGAATACGCCGCCCATCAGCCCTATCTGCGAGGCGGATAGGATACCCTCCTCAATCAGGGCAGGTGCGGCTATCGTCAGATTCATCCGTGCAATGTAGACAGCGGCATAAGATACATAAGCGGCAGCAAATCGGAACCGCCGGGCAGAATCCTTCATGACTCCTCCTTTCTGCGGATGTGCTCCAAAATCCGGTTTTTTGATGCCAGGCGCTCAGCGGTTTCCGTTCCTCCCTGTAATGCCAGGGCAACGGTCAGCACGTCCATAAGGCACAGATGGGCCAGCCGGGCCGACACTGCTTCCACCGGATATGTGATGTCGTCCGCATAGGCGACAAGTGTGTAATCGGCCATTTGAGCCAGGGGACTTGCCCGATAGCTGGTGATTGCTACAGAGAGCGCCCCCTGTTCCTTAGCCAGGCGCACTGCTTCCAGAGTGGCCTCGGTACGGCCACTGTGGCTGATTCCGATGGCGACCTCCCCTTTTTTCATATTCATGGCGGCCACGGGCATAAACAGGATGTCTGTGTAGCAGGAGGAAGGATATCCCAGCTGAAGGAAACGATATTGGGAGTCTTCCGCGATGGATGCCGAAGTGCCTACGCCAAAGATGCAGATCCGTTCAGCCTGTGCGAGGACGCTTACAAGCTGCTCCAGTTGGGATTGTCCGATCATGGCAGCCGTATTTTGCAAAGTGCGCATACCCGACATAAAAACCTTTTGCGCCACCTCGGCGAGGGATTCCCCTGCCTTGGGAGACTCGGAAGGCACACCGGGGCGAACTGCCAGTTCCCTGGCAAGGGCCATACGGAACTGCGAGTAGCCCGTGTAACCCAGTCTTTTACAAAAGCGGATCACGGCAGAACCTGCCGTCCCGGCAGCGGCGGCGAGCTCTGCGACATTCATTTCCAGAACCTGCCCGCTGTTGTTCAATACATAGTCGGCAATCTGCCGTTCAATCCGTGTCAGCATTTTATATTGATTGCGGATGGCAGCAAGGCATAATTGCATAAAATTCCCCTTTCATAGAATTTTATTCTAAATCAAAATACTTTTTTAGAATATTGTTATACTAATATATCCGCAATGAACTGTCAAGAGCAAATAATAAGAAATCGGCATCTTCCAGATTCCATCTTTCCATCACGCAAAAAAGCCGGGCGAAAATCCCCTCAGAATCTTCGCCCGGCCGCACTGCTCCGGCCCCCTCATAAAAGCCTCTTTGTCACATGCGTTCCAAAGGCAAGCCGTGCTTTTCCTTCAGGATACGGGGCCAGCCCAGCCATCCTGATATATCCCTGTCTGATTTTCATTGTTCCTGACCGCAAACCCATTGCAGCCGGTCAGGAAGACCTTCCCGCCCGCTTCCGGAAAGATGTTGTCCTCCACCCGGAAGCCCTTTGTTCCGACAGCCCTTATTTCCACAGCCTGTCCCGTAAACCTGTTCCCTGTCACAGCGATATTGGAATGCACTGTCTTCTCCGGATCCGCCGATACCGTCTGGGGATTGGAGTGAATCTGGGGAGCCTCCCCGTCCTCGAACAGATTATCCCTTATTGTCATATCACGGATAAGTCCCGATTCGAACCATCCCCTGGCGTCATCCTCCAGGAGGATCGCCGCCATCCCATGCTTCCGGAAGACATTCTTCTCGATGACCACCTTTCCCCGGGTCGTGCACAATATCCCCCGGGTAGGCACATATTCCGACAGGTTGTTCCGGATGGTCACATTCGGCGTCCATGTGATATTTTCCACCGCGTCACAGCCTGTCCTGATTCCCTCCGGCAATGCTTCTTCCAACATCAGCTCGATATCCGTATCATTCTTTCTGATAAAATCCTTTACTACGTTCCCGTGGTAGGGCACCAGGCTCTCCCCGTCTATCAGCTCGATCTCATCCCCCGCCTCAAAGGCCTGGAATCCCCAGGACTGCTCATGCATGAAACGTACCGTCAGTCTCCGCTCCGCCCTGTCCGCCTCCACGATCCGCAGGTGTGTTCCGTGGATGTTGACGGTATCGTCATGGGCACCGCTGAAGTGGCTGTCCGCGATGAGGATCTCGCCCCTGCAGCCCGACATCTGCACAAAATCCGCAAAGCTGGCGCAGGTCCTCCCCGTCTCCGGGCGGGGGGCGCATTCCAGCCGGCGCAGCGTCAGGTTTTCCGAGTACTGCCCTACGATTCCCAGCCCATGCATATAATGGAATCCGCAGCCCTCGAATGTCACGTTCCTGCTTCTATGGACAAAGGCCCCCACCTGATTCCTGATTCCGCCCCGCACCTGGTAGGTACAGCCCTCCCTGTAGCGGCTCCCCTCCGGGAATTCCAGCTGCAGCACATTGTCCCCCAGGTCTGTGATGCCGCTTCCGTAGCCATACCATGGGACGCGCCGAAGCGTGCCCCTGTCCGGATCCAGCTCCTGCAGCAGGCAGGCGGCATTCTCCCAGTAGCGGGCCTCCCCATCGGCCAGCGTCCTCTCGCCCTGCCACAGGATTGAATCCGGCCTTCCGTCCCCGTCCGTATCCTGCAATCGGTACAGCGAATCCTTATGCACCTTTATCCGAATATATGTATCCGTTTTCATGGTAACAGTATATTCGGATACGGTCGGCCGGGCATAATCCAGATTGAAGTCCCGGAATAGGATATCCTCGCAGCCGTCTATCAGGATGGGCGTCATCACCCCGTGCACCAGGAGCAGGGCGCCGGAGCCGTTTATGACCACATTTTTCATATCCTTCATCAGGATGGCGCTCCATCTCTCCCCATCCGGGTTCTCCGGTTTCCTGGCCGTATTGGTGATGTAATATCCCCTGGCATGGTATGCGCCCTCCGGCCACACCTCATATATCTTCCCAGTCTCGAAGCGGATTTCTACGAATCCGTCTTCATTTTTCGCCTCCTCGATTGCCGCCCGGATTTCCAGGGCCGCATCCATTCCCTGGCCCGGGTGCGCCACTGTGACAATCTTTGTCGAATGCTCTCCTGCTCTCTTCTCACGCATCATGCGGAATGCTCCTTCCTGTGCCGTCAACCATGCATTATCCAAAAACGCTTCCGAGGATATCAATCTGTATGCCTACACAGCACAACGACATCGTCTTTATGCTCATGATATCATATTCACCAAAATAAAGCTACCGGATAATTGACAGGATTTCCGCAGCCGTCCCTGCACCCCCGGTTCCCATCTCGCCCATTCCAGCTTCAGCATCTGGCTCTGACGCTATTTTGACTCTATCAAAACTTTCTTTGTGGAAAGAAAAGGATTTTGATAGAAAATTATGTATAATTTTATTGCTTTTTACAGCAAAATGATTATGCAAAATGCCGGAAAGATTTTTGTTGACAATCTCTGGCAATGAAACTAAAATACATCTAAGAAAATACCAAAGCCATTCGGGTGGGTTCATCCCCACTATCCGTTACGCGTAAAGGAGCGCGGCAGCAGAGAAGGAATTTATCATCGCATATTGGGTCAAATTTTGTTTTTTGTCCAATGTAGATAAAATCTTCAAACAGCACATTGCCACCATCCCTTGCGCGGGAGGACTCGAATGCAGCTTTGGCTTTTTTTATGAAAAATTTTATGTCTGGCGGTGGGTGCATATGATGAAGACAGGTTTGAGGAAATTAGGGGCACAGACTAGCTCAGGGGCTAGGGATTACACCTTGTACAGAATGCTATATCCAATCGTGCTGGAGTTGATTTTTGCCTACATCTGCAGCAGCATCAACCAGATGATCATCAACAGCTTCTCCAGCCAGGCAATCGCCGCCACCACGGCGGTGGGGACTTTCTCATCGCTGATGCTGACTACCTTTGCCATCTTCTATGCCGGGCAGAGCATCCTCTTAGCGCCCTGCTGGGGCAGGAAGGAGTATGCGGAGGGCCGCCAGATTCTGACTGTGGGGCTGATCGACAACATCCTGTTGGGGCTGGGGCTGGCCGTCATCTGGTTCTGCGCGGGAAGCTTCATCATGGGGCTGATTCATGTCCCCGCCGACCTCTGGGACATGTCCGGTGACTATCTGTCCGTGGCGCTGGGCCTGTCGGTCTTCCAGGGCGTCACCGCCACCTTTGCCACCGCTTTCCGGGCAATCGGCAAGATGAAGACCGCCATGGCAGGGAGCTGTCTCATCAACGGCAGCTGGATCCTGTGGGAAGCCCTGACTCTATGGCTGGTCCCCGCAGGCTGGCAGGACATCCGCCACTATGCCCTTGCCGCCATCCTGGCCCATATCCTGGGATGCGCATTTTACATCCACCAGGCCTCCAGGGATGAGAACATCCGCCTGAAGCTCCTCCACTCCAACTGGCGCGCCTCCTTTGGGGCCACCACCAGGCGAATCGCCCACCTGGGCGTATTCAGCGGGATGGAAAGCGTCATCTATGTGTTATCCCAGACCATAGTGGTCTCCATGATCGGGACATTGGGCACGCAGTCGCTACTGGTAAAGGGCTATACCGCGAATCTGATCAATTATATCATCCTGCCGGCCTCCGCCATTCCTATCGCCGCCTCTACCCTGATTGGGCTGAGCCTGGGGAAGCGGGACGAGGGGCAGATGCTCCGGTATTTCCGCCAGAGCTTCCGGCTGGTCTGCGGCGCCACGGTGCTGCTGGAAATCGCGGCCCTTCTCTTCGGGCGGCAGTTCTTTGGCATGTATACAAGCGACCCGCAGCTATTGGACGCGTGCATGGTAATCCTGAAAATCGAGATTGCCATGGAACTGTTTCGGAGCATCGCCGCCCTGCTGGTAGCCTGCCTGAAGGCCATCGGGGATGTGCGGATGCCGTTCTTCATGGTCATCCTGGGCTCCCTGATCAATATCGGGGCCTCATGGCTCTTCGGCATAAAGGCGGGCCTGGGGCTCCCCGGCATTTGGATCGGCTACGGGGCGGATCTGGCCTTCCGCGGCATATGGGGACTCCTGTTATGGAGGAAACATACCAGACGCCACAGCTATCCTGTGTGGAAATAATCAAGCTTGCAACGCTGCAGAGCAGATAGTGTCCTTCGGACACTTTGGTATTTGACCCTCGCGGCATCCGCCAACTGGCCGTGCAAGCATGGCCGCTTGGCTCATTGCCCGCGGGAATAAAAAACGAATGGAGCATAGCGACATGACGACAATGAATCCGGAATTCATCGAAAAAATCTACGCCGGGTGGCTGGCAAAGGTCATCGGCGTGCGCCTGGGCGCCCCCATAGAGGGCTGGACCTATGAAAGAATCCAGGCCGAGCTGGGAGAGCTGACAGGATACCCGAAGGAGTACAGACAGTTCGCGGCGGACGATGATACCAACGGCCCCCTGTTCTTCCTGCGGGCCCTGGGGGACAGCGAGGAGGGCTACGATATTTCCGCCCAGGACGTGGGCAATGCCCTGCTGAACTACGCCAGCTACGAATCCGGCTTCTTCTGGTGGGGCGGCTACGGCATCTCCACGGAGCACACTGCCTATCTCAACCTCCGGGCCGGTGTGGAAGCGCCCCTGTCCGGCAGTATCGCGAAGAACGGCAGCACCGTGGCCGAGCAGATCGGCGGGCAGATTTTCATCGATACCTGGGGCCTGGTAGCGCCGGGCAATCCCGACCTTGCCGCCAGATACGCCGAAAGGGCCGCCAGCGTCACCCACGGGGGCAACGGCGTCTACGGCGGCATCTTCGTGGCCAGCTGCATCAGTTACGCTTTTATAGAAACCGATATTCGGAAAATCATAGAAAAAGGCCTGTCCTACATTCCCGCGGACAGCGAATACACGAAAGTAGTCCGCAGCGTCATGGCCTTCCATGAGGCAAATCCGGCGGACTGGCGAAAAGGCTATGGTTACGTCAGGGACAATTTCGGCTACGACAGATACCCGGGGGCCTGCCACATCATCCCCAACATCGGTGTGATGATCGTCTCCCTGCTCTACGGGGAGGGGGATTTCGCAAGGACGCTGGACATCTGCAACATGTGCGGCTGGGACACGGACTGCAATGTGGGCAACGTGGCCACCATCATGGGCGTTCGCTGCGGGTTGGAGGGCATCCCCGAGGCCCTGCGCAGGCCCATTCACGATATCCTGATCTGCTCCAGCGTCATCGGCTCCCTGAACATTTCTGACATCCCCCAGGGCGCCGATTATATCGCCAGGCTGGCCGCCGCGGTGGCCGGGTGGGAGCTGCCGGAGCCCTGGAGGGAAATCCTGAATCGGAAGCATACCGGATGCCATTTCGAGTATCCCGGTTCCACTTTCGGGCTGCGGATCAGGGCCATGAGCCCGGAGCAGGCCGCAGCTCTCGGTTCCCTGTGCGGCAACAGCCAGAATTCGGCTCCCTCTGGCATTTCCACATGCGGCGACTGTCAGAATCCGGCTCTCTCTGACATTTCCACATGCGGCGACTGTCAGAATCCGGCTCTCTCTGGCATTTCCACATGCGGCGACCGTCAGAGCCAGGCAACTGCTGATGACCTGCGCTGCCAGAACCAGGAGCCGCCCGCCGCCGACCTGCGCAATACCGATTCGGATGCCCATACAGGAACCCGCGCACTGCTTGCCGCCGTCCCCCGGGCGGGCGGCATCGGGCATATGCTCTACAAAAAGACCTACTACGTCCCCGAAGATTTCGACGACAACAGATACCAGCCAAGCTTCTCCCCAACGCTCTACCCCGGCCAGCGATTCTACGGCTTCTTAAAGCTTGCCCCAGGGAGCGGGGACTGTACCGCTCTGGCCTATGCGCACAATGCCTCCACCGGGAAGATTATAACCTCCGAGGAAGAGGTACGCCTGACCAAAGCAGAATGGAAAGAAGTCTCCCTGACCATCCCTTTCCTGGAAAACGGCCTCCTGGATGAGGCCGGCTTTATCCTGAAAGGGGACGCAGAGCAGAAAGATAAGCCCCTGGACATACTATTAGATGATTTCTATCAGGAGGGTGCGGCGGACTATACCATTGACCTGGCAGAATCCGCCATGGAGGTCTGGAGCTTCAGCCAAAGGGAAATCCGCCAGTTCACCAGGCTGAAAGGCCTGACCTGGCTTAGCAGCGACAGGCTGCACTTAAGCTGCGCGGATTTCGGCGAGGTATACACCGGCGGCTACGACTGGGACGACTACGCCGCCACCTTCCATATCCGTCCGGAATGCCCCGGCTCCCATCTGGTGAACGTCCGCGTCAAAGGAGCCATCCGCTCCTATGCCGCCGGTTTCTATGCTCCGGGCAAGCTCGGCTTCTATAAAAATGAGAACGGCTATGTCCCCCTGGCGGAGACGGACTTCCCCTGGGAGCTGGGTTCTGACTATAGCATCTGTGTCACGGCAAAAGGAAACCATTTCACCGTGACATTAAACGACCGGAAAATGCTGGATGTCACAGACAGCAGCCATCCCTACTTAAACGGCGGCATTGGCCTCTCCGTCAGGGACGGCGGGCACATCAGCTGCCGCGGCATAGAGGTGGCACCCTGCCCCGCTTAAACCAAGACAGACTCCCGATAGCCCGCTGGCGTAAATCCGGTCTCTTTCTGGAACGCCCTCCGGAAGGTCTTCAGGCTGGCATAGCCCACCATCTCGCTGATCTGTTCCAGCGTGAGCCTTCCGGATTTTGCTGCATGATTTCCAGCTCCACTCCAGTGGCCTCCTGCCATGCCTGGCCGAAAGGCATGGCTGCCAGGTCCGAGGCGTTGGCCGTTACCGCCGCTTCTTCTACCATAGAAATCCCCCGCCCCGTATTAGGCCGCACGGCACAGTAGGTGGCATCCGCGATGAACATCGCCAGCAAAATCAGGCACAGCACAATCCGCCATTTTTTCGCGATTCTCTGATGCAGCCTTTCATACAGCGGCAGCAGCAGACAGACCAGCCCCGTGCCGCCCAGGCCGAAGACCACAGCTCCCAGCAGACAGATCCGCCCGTTCAGATTCCAAGCGTGCCCGCTGTAATCCCACCAGCGGATGCCCCAGAGCCGCTCCAGGAACCAGCTGGTAAAATATTCCAGCCCGGAGCACAGCGCCATGGACAAGAGGAACACCCGCACTGGCTTCCTCCGCAAGGGCCGCAGCAGAAGGCACAGCGCCAGCCCCCCTGCCCCGTATATCGGAAGGTAGGGTCCCCGGTACACCCCTCTGTTGATGAAGGCATGCTCCGTGGCAAGGTACAGCCCTACCTCCCAGAGCCAGCCGATGAAGGCCAGCCCGAAGAACAGCAGCACATAATAGTCAAATTCGTGAGTCGTCTTTTTTCTCGTCATACCATCCAGTATGCCCGAATCCGCGCCTCCCTATGTATTCACCGGGAGCGGCAGATTCCCGGCGGCTGTCCGCCTGCCGCTCCTCCTCATAGCTTTCATGGCTTTCGGCATGGAAGCGGCCATAGAAATCGGCCATAGAATCCCGTTTTCACATTGATTTACCCCTGCAAGCGTGATAAGATAAGTCATATTTGATTAAGCACGAATGGAGAATCGTCATGCAAAAGAAGAACCGACTCAAAGACGATGTGTTCTACCGCCAGATTTTCAAACTGGTGCTGCCCATCGTCATCCAGAACCTCTTAAGCGCCGCCGTCAGCTCCGCGGACGTGGTCATGCTCAATTACGTAGGCCAGTCCTCCATCTCCGCCGTATCCCTGGCCTCCCAGTACGCCAATGTGCTGTTCATGGTCTTCTACGGCCTAGGTACCGGGGCCACCATGCTCTGCGCCCAGTATTATGGGAAGGGGGACATGAAGGCCATCCAGGTGGTGGAGGGCATCGCCATGCGTTTCTCTCTGGGTTTCGCCTTTCTCTTTGCCGGTGCTGCTTTCTTTTTCCCGGAGGGCATGATGCGCCTCTTCACCAATGACGGCGAGCTGATTGCCATCGGCGCCTCCTATCTGCGCTTCATGAGCGTCAGCTACCTGTGCTGGGGCATCACAGAGGTCTATCTGGCAGTGCTTCGCAGCATCGGCAGGGTCACCATCAGCACGCTCATGAATGTGCTGGCCTTTTCCCTCAATATCATCCTGAACGCCGTGTTCATCTTCGGCCTCTTCGGCGCGCCGAAGCTGGGTGCCATGGGCGTGGCCATCGCCACCTCCGCCTCCCGCATGATTGAGCTGGCCGCCTGCTTCGCGGTGTCCCATTTCAGCAGAGATATCAAGCTGGATTTCCGATATCTTTTCTCCAAAAACAGACTTCTGTTCTCCGATTTCATCAGGCTCTCCCTGCCTGCCATGGGCAATGACATCATCTGGAGCGTGGGGTTCTCCATGTACTCCGTCATCATGGGGCATATGGGCACGGACGCGGTAGCCGCCAATTCTTTCGTGGTGGTAGTCCGCAACTTCGGCACCATTCTGTGCTTTGGCATGGCCAGCGCCGGTGGCATCCTGCTGGGGAATGTCATCGGAGAGAACAAGCTGGAGGAGGCGGAGAAGGACGCAAAGAAACTCATGAAGCTCACAATCATCACCGGAGCCATCGGCGGGCTAATCGTACTGGCGGCGACGCCTTTTGTGTTAAAATATGCCACTCTCACAGAAAACGCCATGCACTATCTGAAATACATGCTGCTGATCAACACTTACTATGTCATGGGCGCCGCCGTGAACACCACTTTAATCGCCGGGGTCTTCCGGGCAGGGGGCGACAGCCGCTTCGGCTTCGTCTGCGATGCCATCGACATGTGGTGCTATGCGGTTCCCCTGGGGTTTTTGGCCGCTTTCGCCTTAAAGCTCCCGGTGCTCTGGGTGTATTTCCTGCTGTGCACCGATGAGTTCGTGAAATGGCCCTGGGTCATCCGGCATTACCGCAGCGGCAAATGGCTCAACAACATCACCAGGGACGATCTCTTCATAGAGAATTAAGGATAAAATTGTTGCGGAACAGGGCGCGATGTGCAATAATAGGGGTGTGGATTCCTGTGAAAGAATTGAAAATAAAGAAGGTTCATCAAATGAGCGATAGTCGAAATTGGAACGGCACAGGGGAGCAGATAAAGAGCGCCCTGTCCGAGGCCCTGCAGAGCGGGGATTTCAAGAATCTCAACGACCTGGTGTCCCAGACCGTGACGGATGCCATCAATGCGGCGGGGAAGCATGTCTCCTCCGGCAATACTACAAAGCAGTGGTCTTCCGGCGCAGGCTTCGAGGATGCCGATGCCCCGGAGCAGAAGCATGCCGACGCCCCTCCCACTATCCCCCTGTGGCAGCAGCGGGCCATGGAAAGGGAGCGCCAGCGGCAGAACCGGCTGATGCAGGAGTGGCAGAGCAGGCAGCAGCGCATGCAGAGCCAGAACGCCCCCGCCCCGTCCCGCAAATCCCTCCCTGCCATCAAGGTCAAGAAGGTGGGCAGCGTCTCCAACGTGCTGTACCAGGTGTTCGGCGGCATCGGCTTCGGAATCACCGGGCTGATAGCCTTCTTCCGGATATTCGCCCTTCTGTCAGGGGATACCACCCTGGGGGGCTGGATCGTGAATTTCCTGTTCCTGGCAGGCTTCTACGGCATGATCCGCTTCGGCATCGGCCAGAAGAGGCGCCTGAAGCGGGCCCAGCGCTATCTCCAGCTGTGTGATTACAGAGTGTACGGCGAGATCGCCAAGCTGGCCGCCGGTACGGGCAAGAGCGAGAGATATGTAGTCAAAGACCTGCAAAAGATGCTGGCTCTGGGCATTTTCCCCGAAGGGCATCTGGATCAGCAGAAGACCTGCTTCATGCTGAATGATGTGGTGTACCGGCAGTACCTGGAGGCGGAGCGCGGCCGGACGCTTAGAGAGGCGGAGAACAGGAAGTCGCTGGAGGACAAGACCCCCGAGCAGAGGCCGGAACCCGCGCCGGAGGTATCCAGAGAGCAGGAATCCGAGCTGCAGACCATGGTGGGCGAGGGACAGGAATACATACGCAAACTCCGAGGCCTCAACGACAGGATTCCCGGCGAGGTGATATCCTCCAAGCTGTTCTGCCTGGAGAACCTCTTGAAGGACATCTTCGAAAGCGTGCGTACACATCCCGAGCAGATGCCCCGGATGCACAAGCTGATGAACTATTATCTGCCCACCACCCTGAAGCTGGTGGAGTCCTATGAGGAATTCGACCGGGTGAGCTCTCCCGGGCCGGACATCGTAAAGGCCAAGGCCGAGATAGAGAATACACTGGACACCATCAACGCCGCATTCCGGGAGCTCCTGAACACCCTGTTCCAGAATGCCGTGTTCGATGCCACCACGGACGCCCAGGTCCTAAAGTCCATGCTGGCCAGGGAGGGCCTGATGAAGGAAATGGCCTTTGCCGCAAACGACAGCCAGTGAATGCCCGGATGATCCCGAGAAGAACCGTGTATATAAATATAGAAGAAATGGAAGACTGGAGGAGACGAAAATGAGCAATGATTTAGATGAAATGCTGAGCCAGGGCCCCACCTTGACCTTCGAGCCCTTTTCCCAGCCTGAGGCCCCTGAAGTGCCTGCGGCGGCCGAGGCCACGCAAAAGATACCAGAGGCGGTGCTGACCCCTGCGGAACAGAAGATGGTGGACGATTTTGCCGCCCAAATCGACATTTCGAATACCCAGATGGTGCTGCAGTACGGCGCCGGCAGCCAGAAGAAGATCGCGGATTTCTCCGAGGGCGCCCTGAACAATGTGCGCACCAAGGACATGGGCGAGATCGGCCAGATGCTGGCGGACGTGGTCACCGAGCTGAAGGACTTCAACAATGAGGAAGAGGAAAAGGGATTCCTGGGCTTTTTCAAGAAGGGCTCCAACAAGCTGGAGAACCTGAAGATAAAGTACGATAAGGCGGAGGGTAACATCAACAAAATCTGCCGGGTGATGGAGGACCATCAGGTGACCCTGTTAAAGGATGCCGCCATGCTGGACAAGATGTATGAGCTGAACCTGAACTACTTCAAGGAGCTGTCCATGTACATCCTGGCCGGAAAGAAGAAGCTGGAGCAGGCCCGGACAGTGGAGCTTCCCGCCCTCCTGGCCAAGGCGGAGCGCAGCGGCCTCCCCGAGGACACCCAGGCCGCCAACGATTTCGCCGCCATGTGCGAGCGCTTCGAGAAGAAGATCTACGACCTGGAGCTGACCAGGACCATCTCCATGCAGATGGCGCCCCAGATCCGCCTGATCCAGAGCAATGACGCCGCCATGTCGGAGAAGATACAGTCCACGCTGGTGAACACCATCCCCCTGTGGAAGAGCCAGATGGTGATCGCCATAGGCTTAAGCCACTCCACCGAGGCCGCCAAGGCCCAGCGGGAGGTGACGGACATGACCAACGCGCTGTTGAAGAAGAACGCCGAGACCCTGAAGATCGCCACCATAGAGACCGCCAGGGAGACCCAGCGGGGCATCGTGGACATCGAGACCCTCACCGCCACCAACCAGACCCTGATCAGCACCTTAGACGAGGTGATGAAGATCCAGGAGGACGGCCGGGCCAAGAGGAAGAGCGCGGAGGCGGAGCTGGGCAGAATCGAGAACGAGATGCGCCAGAAGCTGCTGTCCGTCAGCCAGGCTTCCAGGCAGGTGTAAAAAATATCCCACAGGAGAGCAAACTGTCGGCAAGACATTGCTTCCTGTGGGATTTTTTCAGAACCGCATTCCTGTCTCAGATAAAGACCGGGCTGCCGGGAAATGGCGGGAATGCCAGGTTCCCGGCAGAGCCTTATAACCCGGGATGCCTGTCTCTGAACACAGGCATGCTGCCGCGGACTTCCTCCGCCAGGTTCATGTCGCATTCGGCAGACAGAATTTCTTCCGTTTCTTCTGCCAGCGCCAGAGTCCTGCCCAGAGGGTCGATCACTGCGGATGTTCCGCCATACACGGTACTGTCAGCCGCGGAGCAGGAATTACAGTTCACAACGAATATCTGGTTTTCAATGGCTCTTGCCGCCGTCAGGCATCTCAAATGGGCGATTCTTTCCCTCGGCCACTGGGAGACCACGAACAGCATCTCGATCCCGTCCAGGCTGAGCCTGCGCGTGAGTTCCGGGAAGCGCAGGTCATAACAGATAATCACGCCGCATTTGATCCCGTCCAACGAAAAAACGCAGATATGGTCGCCCCGGGCATAAAATCCGTCCTCGCCCATGGGCGTGAACAGATGCATTTTGTCATATTCCGCAATACAGGCGCCTTTTCGGTCAAACACCGCTGCCGTGTTGAAAATCTTTCCGCCGCGCAGATTGGAGACGGAGCCCGCTACGATATTCACACCATATTCCATGGCCAGACCGCCGATATGCTCCTTCACTTCGGCAAGGTTGCGGGAAGACAGTTCCGCAAGCCCCGTTTTTGGGAAAAATCCCGTATTCCAGGTCTCGGGCAGCACAAGCACGTCCGGATGTTCTTTTACGGCACGGCGAATCATCTGCTTTGCATGAAGAAAATTTTCAGACGGATTTCCAAGTTCCATATGCATCTGCAGACAGGAAACTTTCATAAGTGCAGACAATTCCTTACCCCCTTTCCAATAAGTGATAAAGGCGGTTTGCCGCCTCTTTGGTCTCTTCCGGATTTCCAAAGGCGGAGAACCGGAAATATCCTCGCCCGCACGCGCCGAAGCCCTCCCCCGGGATACCGACTACCTGGATCTCCTTCAGCAGATAGTCGAAAAACCCCCAGCCGCTCATGCCGTCGGGGCATTTCATCCAGAGATAGGGCGCATTTTTGCCGCCTGTATACCAAATGCCCGCCGCCTCCAACGCCCTCATGAAACAAGCGGCATTTTCTTTATATATCCTCAAATTGTCGCGGATCTGCCTCTGGCCTTCCGGTGTAAATACCGCCAAAGCCCCTTTTTGCAGGATGTAGGAGACACCGTTTGTCCTGGTCTCACGATTGCGCGCCCACATTTCATTGAGGTTCATGCCGCCCCGGATCAGATTGCGGGGCACCACCGTATAGCCCACCCGAGTCCCCGTAAACCCTGCCGTTTTGGAAAGGGAACAGATTTCGATGGCGCATCTGTCCGCGCCCTCCAGCTCGTAAATGCTGTGGGGAATCTCTTTATCTTCTATGAATATTTCGTATGCCGCGTCAAAGAGGATAACCGCGCCGATCTCGTTTGCGAAGTCCACCCAGGCCTGCAGCCCGCTGCGGCTGAATGCGGCGCCGGTGGGATTGTTGGGAGAACAGATATAGAGGATATCGGCCCGGGCTTCTTCACAGGGTTCGGGCAGGAAGCCCTTTTCCTCGTTTGAAGACAAATGTATAATCCTTCTCCCCGCGAGAAGATTGGTATCCACATACTCCGGATATGCCGGCTCTATCACCATAACGCTGTTATCCCGCTCAAACAGTTCAAGAATATCGCCGAGATCGTCGCAGGCGCCGCTGGAAACAAAGATTTCATGCTCGTCCATCTCAACGCCCCCATCCCGATAGTGCTCCGCAATGGCTTTCCGAAGCGCAGGATCGCCAGCCTCCGGCATATACCCATGGAAAGTGGCCGCCCTCCCCTGATCCTCAACGGCAGCGTGCAGTGCCTGTATCACAGCCGGACAAAGAGGCAGGGATACATCCCCCACGCCCATTCTAAATACCTTTTTACCGGCGTTTGAGATGAGATATTCGTTTGTCTTTCTGTAGATGGTGTTAAACAGATAGGCTTCTTTTAAGTCCCCGTATCTTGTATTAGGCTTCAGCATTGTTTGGCTTCTCCTTCTTACATATAATCTTTATTTCTCTTTCTCCGATAACCGCCGTTCAAACCGATCCTTTCTGGTATCGGAGGGTATTTCTGTGGGATACTCTCCGCTGAAGCAGGCATTACAGTAATTGCAGCTGCCGGTCAGCAGGGAAAGCTGTTCTACCGGAAGATAGCCCAGGGAATCCGCACCGATCCTGCGGGCGATTTCGGCAGTGGTATATTGGCAGGCGATCAGATGTTCTTCCGAGTCAATATCCGTTCCGTAGTAGCAGGGATGGAGGAACGGCGGCGAAGAGACCCTCATATGGATTTCTTTCGCGCCTGCTTCCCGCAGCAACGTCACGATGCGTCCGCTGGTTGTCCCCCGTACAATGGAGTCGTCGATCAGCACCAGGCGTTTGCCCCTCACCGCATCTTCTATGGCGGAAAGCTTGATCCTCACTTTATCAAGACGGTCTCCCGGCGCGATGAAGGTTCTGCCCACATACCTGTTTTTCATCAGTCCCATGCCGTAGGGAATACCTGACGTCCGGCTGTAACCCAGCGCCGCGTCCAGCCCGGAATCCGGCACCCCGATCACAAGATCCGCCTCTGCCGGATGGGTTTTGGCAAGAACGGCTCCGGCCCTGGCTCTGGCGGCATGAACCGAAACGCCGTCGATGACCGAATCGGAACGGGCAAAATAGATATACTCGAAAACGCAGAGCTTTTTCTGCTGCTTGCCGCAGTGTTCTTTTCGGGAGACGACGCCGCTTTTGCTGAAAACAAGGATCTCTCCGGGCTCCACATCCCGGATTACCCGGCCGCCCACCGCCTGGATGGCACAGCTCTCAGAGGCTGCCACATACATTCCGTCGCTTGTCTTTCCGTAGCAGAGAGGCCGGAATCCATACGGATCTCTGGCGCAGATCAGCTTTTGCGGCGACATCACGATCAGGGAATAGGCGCCGTCAAGTATGTCCATGGCGCCGCTTACGGCATCCTCTATGGAGCTTGTTTTCAGGCGTTCCTTTGTAATGATATAGGCAATGGTTTCGGTATCGCTTGTGGTATGGAAAATAGCGCCGGACAATTCAAGCCCACTGCGCAGTTCCGCCGCATTTGATAGATTTCCGTTATGGGCCAATGCCATTCTGCCTTTTTGATGGTTGACCTCAATGGGCTGGCAGTTGTTTCGGTTCGTCCCTCCGGTGGTGCCGTAACGCACATGCGCCACTGCCATCTGTCCTTCCGGCAGACGGGACAAGGCCTCTCCCGAAAAGACTTCGCCCACCAGCCCCAAGTCCTTATGGGAGGCGAACAGGCCGTCGTCATTGACCACGATTCCGCAGCTTTCCTGCCCCCTGTGCTGGAGCGCATACAGACCATAATAGCATATGCCTGCCACATCGCGGATATCGGGAGCCATCACACCAAATACGCCGCATTCTTCACGGATACTCATACCCTACCTCCCATGGCTTTCTCAAATGCCGCTCCGATAAATCCCTTGAACAGGGGATGGGGCCTGTTGGGGCGGCTCTTAAACTCCGGGTGGTACTGTACGCCCACATAGAACGGATGTTCGCCAATCTCCACCGTTTCCACAAGCCTACCGTCAGGAGAGGTTCCGCTGACGGTGAGCCCTGCCGCTTCAAAAGCTTCCCGGTACGCATTGTTGAACTCATAGCGGTGTCTGTGCCGTTCGCTGATGTCCGCGGCGCCGTAACAGCGCTCCATTGTGGTGCCCGCCTTGATGCTGCAGGGATAAGCGCCCAGACGGAGGGTTCCGCCTTTGTCAATGGCATCGCTCTGTCCCGGCATAAAATCGATCACCTTATGCCTGCACAATTCGTCGAATTCCCCGGAGTTGGCATCCCTCATGCCGAGAACGTTCCTGGCGTATTCGATGACGGCGATCTGCATGCCGAGGCAGATTCCCAGATACGGAATTTCCCTCTCCCTCGCATACCCCACCGCCAGAATCATGCCTTCCACGCCCCGGCTGCCGAAGCCCCCGGGCACAAGAATCCCGTCCAGTCCCCCCAGTTTTTCTTCCACGGTATCTGCCGTGATTTCTTCCGAGTCCATCCAATGGATGCGGACATGGGTATTGTGGAAATAACCTGCATGGGAAAGCGCTTCCGCAACCGAGAGATAGGCATCGTGCAGTCCCACATACTTGCCCACAAGCCCGATGTCCACATAATGGGGCCTGGCCTTGATGCGTTCCACCATCTCCTCCCATTCCGCCAGCCTGGGAGCGGGCGCTTCTATCCCCAGCTCACGGCACACAACGGAAGAGAAGCCCGACTTTTCAAGCATCAGGGGCGCTTCATACAGATTGGGCAACGTCATGTTTTCGATGACACAGTCCGGCTTCACATTACAGAACATAGATATCTTCTTGAAAATCGACTCCTCCAGCGGCTCATCGCAGCGCAGCACCACAATGTCCGGGTTCACGCCCATCCCCTGCAGCTCTTTCACCGAATGCTGTGTGGGTTTCGATTTGTGTTCACCGGAGCCGCCCAGGAAGGGCACCAATGTCACATGAATGAACAGGCTGTTCTCTCTGCCCACCTCCAGAGAAATCTGCCTTGCCGCCTCGATAAAAGGCTGGGACTCGATGTCTCCTATGGTGCCGCCGATTTCGGTGATAACCACATGGGCATTGGTCTTCTTTCCCACACGGTAGACGAACTCCTTGATCTCATTTGTGATATGCGGAATCACCTGCACGGTGGAACCGAGGTATTCGCCCCGCCGTTCCTTGTTCAGCACATTCCAGTAGACCTTGCCGGTGGTGAGGTTGGAGTATCTGTTCAAGTCTTCGTCGATAAAACGCTCATAATGTCCCAGGTCAAGGTCGGTTTCGGCTCCGTCCTCGGTGACATATACTTCTCCGTGTTGATAGGGGCTCATGGTTCCGGGATCCACATTGATATAAGGATCAAGCTTCTGCGCCGCCACCTTCAGCCCCCGCGCCTTCAGCAACCTTCCCAGAGAAGCCGCCGTGATTCCCTTGCCCAGACCCGATACCACGCCTCCCGTGACAAATATATATTTGGCCATTTCCTCCGCTCCTTCCGAATCCTTCGCCTCTATTGAACGCTGAAAAGCAGATCTCCATAGGAGGGATAAGGCCAATATCTTTTGGCGGTGAGGGTTTCGGCCTCATCGCAGGCCACCCTTAATTCGCCCATCCCGGCCAGTACCTGATCCCGAATCAAGGCAGCCTCCTCACCGATGTCTTCGGCGGCGGCAAGCGACAGAAGCGAATTTTCAACGGCAACCGCACCGTCATAGATCCTGTCTGTCAGGGCGGAAAGCTTCCGGACAAGCTCCGTTTCATAACCGCATGCCAAAGCGGAATCCAGGGCCTTCTTTGCCGCAGCTGTCCCTGCAAGCTCTGATGCATAGGCGCTGACGGCAGGCGCGATCTGGGTCTTTGCCATATCCACCATGGTATTGGCTTCAATGATGATGGTTTTGCAATAATTTTCTAACGTTATTTCATATCTCGATCTGATTTCCGCCTCTGTGAAGACACCGTGGGAAGTCAGCATATCCACATTCTTTTTGTCAAGAATATGGGGCACGGCGTCCGCAGTGGTGCGATAGTTGAGAAGCCCCCGTTTTTCCGTGGCTTCCCGAATCCAGTTTTCCTCATAGCCGTTTCCGTTGAAAATGATACGCTTATGGTCTTTGATGGTTTTTCTGATCATTTCATGAAGCGCGGTCTCAAAATCTTCCGCCCCTTCCAGACGGTCGGCATAGATTTTCAGGCTTTCGGCAACCGCGGTATTCAGCATAATGTTGGCACAGGCAATACTGTTGGAAGAGCCCAGCATACGGAACTCGAATTTGTTGCCGGTAAATGCGAATGGGGATGTCCGGTTGCGGTCGGTGGTATCGCGGTTGAATTTCGGCAAAACATCCGCGCCCAGCTTCATTTGCGTCTTTTTCGTTCCCTCATAAGGCGTATCGTTCTCAATCGCCTCCAAAACCGCGCTGAGTTCATCGCCCAGGAACAGGGAGACAACGGCGGGCGGCGCTTCGTTTGCGCCCAGCCGATGGTCGTTTCCGGCCGTGGCAACGGAGATGCGGAGCAGATCCTGATAATCGTCCACCGCTTTTATTACAGCACAGAGGAACAGCAGAAACTGCGCGTTCTCATAGGGCGTGGCGCCGGGAGAAAGCAGGTTCTGGCCGCTGTCCGTGGCAATGGACCAGTTGTTGTGCTTGCCGCTGCCGTTGACGCCTGCAAAGGGTTTCTCGTGGAGCAGACAGACAAGGCCGTGCTTTGCTGCTACTTTCTGCATGATTTCCATTGTGAGCTGGTTGTGGTCTGTGGCGATATTGGTGGTGGTATGAATCGGTGCCAGCTCGTGCTGGGCAGGAGCCACCTCGTTATGCTCGGTCTTCGCCAGGATCCCCAGTTTCCAGAGCTCATCGTTGAGCTCTTCCATATAAGCGGCCACACGGGGCTTGATGACGCCGAAGTAATGGTCATCCATTTCCTGTCCCTTGGGCGGCTTTGCGCCGAACAGGGTGCGGCCCGTAAAGCGAAGGTCGGGGCGCCTTTCATACATTTCCTTTGTGATAAGGAAGTATTCCTGCTCAGGCCCCACAGAGCTGGTCACTCTCTTTACGGTGTCGTTGCCGAACAGGCGCAGGATGCGGAGAGCCTGTTTATTCAGCGCCTCCATGGAGCGAAGAAGCGGCGTCTTCTTATCCAGTGCGTGCCCGCCGTAGGAGCAGAATGCCGTAGGGATGCAGAGCGTCCTGCCTTTGATGAACGCATATGAGGTAGGATCCCAGGCCGTATAGCCTCTGGCCTCAAAGGTGGCCCTCAATCCGCCGCTGGGGAAAGAAGAGGCATCCGGCTCACCCTTGATCAACTCTTTGCCCGAAAAATCCATGATCACACCGCCGTCAGGGGACGGCGTGATGAAGCTGTCATGTTTTTCTGCCGTTATACCGGTCAGCGGCTGAAACCAGTGTGTGAAATGGGTAGCGCCTTTGGACAGCGCCCACTCTCTCATTGCCATGGCCACCCCATGGGCTACGCTGATGTCGAGCTCAGTCCCCTGATCGATGGTCTTCTTCAGGGACGCATAGACCTGATCCGATAAAGTGGCTTTCATGACTCTGTCATCGAATACCAGGCTTCCAAAATAATCTTTTACCGTTTCCATCCTATTCCTCTCCTTTGCCGTTCCGGATTTTTGATTGTGAAAAAGAATCGCTTGCGTGAATCTGCGCCGCAAATGCGCCGCTACAGCAACAAAAAAACGGTGTCTTCGAGCACTTACCCTCAAAGACGCCGTTGCCTTTACGCTCTATGTTATACACCTGCCGGTTTTCTTTGTCAACCCCTTTTTTGTAATTTGCAGCATGAAAACTTTCAGGTTTCACCTTGACAAAGTACCTGTTTCGGCGTATGATACTCGTAAATGAGCAAAGGCGTTCGTTTTGGTGCAGACAAGTATCTGAGGTATCTGTGCCGAAAGGAACGCCTTTGCTCTATTCTATTTTCCCGAAAGGCAGGGTACTGATATGAAACTGGAAGGCCAGATACGAATCCCCTCCGGATGCGCCATCGCTGCCGTCATTTCCCGTGAGGGCAACCGAATGTCCGGCGGGACGATTGCCAATGCCATGAAGCCCATGCACGATCGTTCCAACGGACTGGGCGGCGGTTTTGCCGGTTACGGCATTTATCCCGAGTATAAGGAACTGTATGCGTTCCATCTGTTTTTCGACCAGCGCGCCACGCGGAAAAGCTGTGAGGCATTCCTGAAAGAACAGTTTGAAATCGTAAAATCGGAAAGGATACCCACACGGAAGATTCCGGCCATCACCGACGAGCCTGTCATATGGAGATACTTTGCCGCGCCTCTAAAGTCCGTGCTTGCGGATCTGCAGCTTGACGAAAAAGAGTTTGTCGCCCGTACCGTCATGAAAATCAATACCGGGATAAAAGGAGCCTATGTCTTCTCCAGCGGCAAAAACATGGGGACTTTCAAGGCTGTGGGGTATCCGGAAGATGTGGGTGCCTTCTATCGCTTGGAAGAATATGAGGGGTATTCCTGGACAGCCCATGGACGCTATCCTACCAACACCCCCGGATGGTGGGGCGGCGCGCATCCGTTTACGCTGCTGGACTGGTCCGTTGTCCACAACGGCGAAATCTCTTCCTATGACGCCAACCGCCGTTTTATAGAAATGTTCGGATATCAATGTACGCTCCAGACAGACACGGAGGTCATCACCTATGTGATGGACTATCTGATCCGTGTCCAGGGGCTCACCCTGGAGGAAGCGGCCAGCGTCATTGCCGCCCCTTTCTGGCGTACCATTGAAGGGAAAACGGATCCGGAAGACAGGCATAAGTATACGTATCTCCGTACTATGTTTCCCAGTCTGCTGATTACGGGGCCTTTTTCCATTGTCCTGGGATTTGACGGCGGCCTCATGGCCCTCAATGACCGCCTGAAGCTGCGTTCCATGGTAGTGGGCGAAAAGGGCGACAGGGTGTTCATTGCCAGCGAAGAAGCCGCTGTCCGGGCCATGGAACCGCAGGCGGAAAATATCTGGGCTCCCGCAGGCGGAGAACCTGTCATCATCAAAGTAAAGGACGGTGGGTTTTGATGAGTGTGGAATTTATCTACCCCGAATTTGAAGTAGTCAGAAACACGGAGCGCTGTACTGTCTGCCGTATATGCGAACGCCAGTGCGCAAACGAAGTCCACTCCTTTCGGAAAGACAGGGGCGTGATGGAGGCAGATGAGACCAAATGCGTCAACTGCCAGCGCTGTGTCTCGTTCTGTCCCACAAGGGCCTTGAAAATCGTAAAGAGCGATTGTGCCTTTCGGGAAAATGCAAACTGGCAGAACGATACCGTCAAGGAAATCTATAAGCAGGCCAACAGCGGCGGCGTGCTGCTGTCCTCTATGGGCAATCCCAAACCGCTGCCTGTATATTGGGATAAGATTTTGATCAATGCCTCCCAGGTGACCAATCCACCCATCGATCCCCTGAGAGAGCCCATGGAGACCCGTGTGTTTTTGGGTAAAAAGCCCGAGAAAGTCCAACGCGGCGAAAACGGCAAGTTAAAATACGAAATGCCCCCTCAATTGGAGCTTTCCATGCCGATTATGTTCTCGGCAATGAGTTACGGCTCTGTCAGCTACAACGCACATGCCTCCCTTGCCCGTGCGGCAAAGGAACTGGGCATTTTCTATAACACAGGGGAGGGCGGCCTGCATGAAGACTTTTACTGCTATGGGGAGAACACCGTCGTCCAGGTGGCCTCAGGCCGTTTCGGCGTCCATGAAGGGTATCTGAAAGCCGGCGCCGCCATTGAGATCAAAATGGGACAGGGCGCAAAGCCCGGAATCGGAGGGCACCTGCCCGGCGCCAAGATTGTGGGCGACATTTCGCGCACCCGTATGATTCCCCAGGGCTCGGACGCCATATCTCCGGCGCCCCACCACGATATTTATTCCATTGAAGACCTGTGCCAGCTTGTGTTCTCGTTAAAAGAGGCCACCGAGTATAAGAAGCCCGTCATCGTAAAGGTCGCCGCCGTACATAATATTGCGGCAATCGCCAGCGGTATCGCCAGAAGCGGCGCGGACATCATTGCCATCGACGGTTTCCGCGGCGGCACCGGCGCAGCGCCTACCCGCATCAGAGACAATGTGGGCATTCCGGTGGAGCTTGCCCTGGCGGCCGTGGACACCCGGCTCCGCCAGGAAGGAATCCGCAATCACGTATCCCTTGTTGCGGGGGGATCTGTCCGCAGCGCCGCCGATGTGGTAAAAGCGATCGCCCTGGGTGCCGATGCCTGCTACATTGCAACGGCAGCTTTGCTTGCATTGGGCTGCCATCTCTGCCGCACCTGCCAAAGCGGTAAATGCAACTGGGGCATCGCCACCCAGCGCCCCGAACTTGTAGCGCGCCTGGATCCCCATACCGGCAGCAAGCGTCTGATCAACCTGATGAATGCCTGGCGGCATGAGATCAAGGAACTGATGGGCGGTATGGGAATCAATTCCATCGAATCCCTCCGGGGCAATCGCCTGATGCTCCGGGGAATCGGCATGACAGACAAAGAACTTGAGATCCTGGGCATCTCCCATGCGGGAGAGTGACCGCACATAAAAATCCCATAGAAAAAACGGTAAAGGTGTGGTATCATATGATGTTAGTAAACGCAAAAAATCTCCATTACAGAGCTTTAAACGAAGCCCTCCGCAAAGCCGCTGATGACTGCACTGTCACCGAATGCTGCGGGCAGCGCTATATTGCGGCCGGGATGTCCCATAAAAGCATTACGATCAGCGGCACCCCGGGCAATGCCCTGGGCGCTTATCTGAACGGCGCCGCCATCACCGTCCATGCGAATGCCCAGGAGGCCGTAGGCGATACCATGAACGCGGGCAAAATCGTGGTTCACGGCAATATCGGCGATGCCGCCGGTTACGCCATGAGAGGGGGCAAAATCTTTGTCAGAGGAAATGCAGGCTACCGGGCGGGCATCCATATGAAAGCCTATGAAGAGAAGAGACCCCTTATGGTAATCGGCGGCAGGGCAGGGAGCTTTCTGGGGGAATATCAGGCAGGCGGCGTCATCGTCGTCCTCGGCCTTGGGGCAAAGGATCAGGAAATCGTAGGCAACTTTCCCTGCACGGGGATGCACGGCGGGAAAATGTTCCTGCGCTCTGACTGCAGGAATATCAAGTTCCCCAGTCAGGTCACTGCCCGTGCCGCAGACGGAACCGACAGGGAAGAGGTAAAAGCCTATGTGTCCGAATACTGCGATTTATTCGGTTACGACATCCGCCAGGTGCTGTCCTCGCCCTTTACTGTCATTACCCCTGACAGCAAAAGCCCCTACAGGCAGATGTATGTGGCAAATTAAGCGGCAGGCTGCCGGAACGGATAGCAGGAAAATTCCCGTCTGGCCGGCGGCCAGCAGCGGGGATTCGAGGCAGATTGCCGGTGTGTGGCATCAATCATGGAAAGGAAGAGGGAAGATTGTATGAAATATTCAAGGGAAGAGGTCATGCAGTATGTCAGGGAGGAGGATGTGAAATTTATCCGCCTGGCCTTCTGCGATGTGTTCGGCAGACAGAAGAATATATCGATTGTGGCAGAGGAGCTTCCCCGTGCCTTCGAATACGGAATCGCCTTTGACGCCTCCGCCATCGCAGGCTTCGGCGATGAAACAAGGTGCGACCTGCTGCTCCATCCCGATGCGGAGACCTTAATGCCCCTTCCCTGGCGTCCGGAGCACGGCCGGGTGGTGCGGATGTTCTGCGGTATCTCCTATCCGGACGGCACGCCCTTTGAATGCGACACACGCGGTTTACTGAAAAAAGCAGTGGACGATGCCGGGAAAGCAGGCTTTTCGTTCCTGTTCGGTGCCGAACAGGAGTTCTATCTCTTTCGGTTAGATGAATGGGGCAGGCCAACCAAAATCCCCTATGACGAAGCAGGATATATGGACATAGCGCCAGAAGACCGGGGGGAGAACATCCGCCGTGAAATATGCCTCACCCTGGAGCAGATGGGCATTCGCCCCGAAAGCTCCCACCACGAGGAGGGGCCTGGACAGAATGAAATCGACTTTCGCTATTCCGATGCCATTACCGCGGCGGACAATGCCATGACATTTCAAACCGTGGTAAAAACCGTTGCCCACCGGAACGGCCTGTACGCGGATTTTTCCGCCAAGCCCCTTGATCACGAGCCGGGAAACGGATTTCATATCAATATCTCCGTAAAGCCCAATGAAAATGCCAGAAATCTTTATCATGTGATTGCCGGTATCCTTGAGAAAACGGAAGAAATGACCACCTTCTTCAACCCGAACGAAGATTCCTACAAGCGCTTCGGACAGAATAAGGCCCCCCGCTTTATTTCCTGGTCAAAGGAAAACCGCTCTCAACTGATCCGCATTCCGGCGGCCATAGGAGAATACCACCGGGCTGAGCTTCGTTCCCCCGATCCAGCGGCCAATCCCTATCTGGCATTTGCTCTCATGATTTATGCCGGCCTCTACGGGCTCCAAAACAAACCGGACATGCCGGAGGCTGCGGACATCAATCTATATAAAGCCGATGCCGAGACCCTGGCAAAGTTCAGGAAACTGCCCGAAGATCTGCCTTCGGCGCGCAGAATCGCGGCGGCAAGCCAGTTCATCAAGACCCATGTGCCCGGGGCCATCCTGGACATCTACTGCAATCAGTCAAATCCCCCGCAGCAGACCGACGAGCCATCCAGTATGTAGCGCCGCAAGCTGCAGGGAATCCGCCCCTCGCGGCACCTGTCGCATTGCCCGCTGGATAATGAACCGGCCGAAAAAGGAGGCGCACAAAATGAGTCTTAAGGAACGGATATACAGTGTTCTGATCGTTTCTGCGGCAGGAAATCTCAATACCGCCCTCACCGCGCTGCTCCCCGAATCCAGGTACGCGCCTGTCCATAGCGTGTCAAGTGTCAGCGCCGCGAAGAGAGCTTTTGCCCAGCGGACATACGACTATGTCATCGTCAACGCCCCCTTGCCGGACGAGGTCGGGACAAGATTCGCCATAGACGCCTGTCATGCAGAGGGAACCGTCGTGCTGCTGATGGCCCGCGGGGAACTTCACGCAGATCTATACGATAAAGTGGCGGAGCACGGCGTTTTCACACTTCCGAAGCCAACCTCCCGGCAGACGATTATTACAGCGCTCAGTTGGATGGCGAGCGCAAGGGAACGGCTCCGCAACGCAGAGAAGAAAACCCTTTCCATCCAGGAAAAAATGGAGGAAATCCGCATTGTAAACCGTGCAAAGTGGCTTCTCATCAGCGAGATAAAGATGGACGAGCCCAATGCCCATCGCTACATAGAAAAACAGGCCATGGATCGCTGTGTCTCCAAACGCGAGATTGCCGAGGAGATCATTCAGACCTATTCCTGATCCATTCCGCTTTACCGCTGGATGTTTTCCGCCGCGTCATTCCCGGAATCCAGCTGCACAAGGAGCGGCTCGCCTGTGGTCTCCCGGCACAGGCGGATTGTCCCCCGCAGGAGTTCTGGCGTATGTTTCCGGCAGTGCTGTTTCCCCTCACGGAGTTCACAGTTGATTGCCATCATCGAGCTCATGGACGGATCCGTAGGCCGGCTTCCCCATGGCCGTCAGCCCTTTGCCGCCTTTCCGCAAATTCGGTGAAATCCCTGTAACGGCCTATTTCCCGCAAAGGAGCGCCCATATGCCGAAAAGGGCAAGAGACTACAGCCGCTTGTGCGGGCAAGCCCTTATGGGCATTTCTGGCAATAAACAAGGGTTGGTTGACCAGCTGTAAGACCTATGCCTCTCCACCTGCTTACCACCTTATGAAAAGATTTTATCTGATTTTAAACAGTCTGAAACGATGTTTATAAAAATGAATATTTTGGTGAAAAACTTTACGAAAGGACGGAAACTTAAGGAAACATAGGCATTGCAGGGATAAAGTACAGCAAAAAACCCCGCATGAAACGAGGTTCTTCAGAGGCGCAGACCGGATTTGAACCGGTGCATCAGGGTGTTGCAGACGTATGCCGCCAGACCCGCAACGCCGCATCCACACTGGCTTTGTTGCCCCTCTGATCCTCATGACCACCTTAAGTCCACCTTATTGTATGGAGGCAGTCAGTTTCTAAACCAAACAGATTATAGCATTACACGGGGCTGAAAGCAATGTTTTTCAGCCTCTTTTGCTGTGCTTCCTTATTTGTGCTTTATTTTTGCTGTTTTAAGACACTGTACAAGAGTTAAAGGAGACCACCATGGATTATCAATTAGAAGTCAAACAAATCGTGGACTACCCACGGTGCCGCATCTACCGTGAGTTCCTCCGCAGCCTTATGGAAGATAGGGACATCCGTACCAACGGAAGCTCTTATCTTTTTTATTACATGACACTCTGCTCCTACGCCAACTTCCGCTCCTCCTACCGCCGGATAGAGGGCATCTCCTACCTGGTGGGATCGGGAGAGTGGATCTGCAGGACTTCGGAGCTGGCGGAATGGTTCCGCACACGCTTCCAGCACCAGGCGCTCTCCATCCTGGACTACCTGCAGAAGCAGAACTACATCACCTACACAAGGCTGGACAGGAACGGCCTTGTCAAATTCACCATCAACGGCTGGAAACAGCACAATACGGCGCTCGACTACAACTACCCATGTCTGAAGGATGTGGGCTTTTTCTTTTTCCCGGTTGCGGCCGTCCATGAGCTGATCAGCATGGGGAAGTGCTCGGAGATGGACATCGTGCTGGATTTATGGGTGCATGCCATCTACAACGACGGCCAGGTTCAGGGTTCGGAACTGGGGCCGGTGGTCTACTTCCGCAACACCACCGGCAACCCGCTGACGAGCTTCAGTGACCTGGCACTGCGCTGGGGCATCTCGAAGGCCACGGTCAGCCGCATCCTGAACAAACTGCAGGACAAGGGGTACCTCTCGCTGGTATCCTTCACCGGCAGGCACGGCAGCGTCATCTATCTGCGCAGCTACTTATCTACTATGTTCAACGTCAGCGCCCGCATCTATGCGGACACCTTCCATTCCCAGAGGGAAGCGAACCTCGGCTCCTACATGGCCGACCTGCACCTGAGCGCCGCCTACCAGGATGCCCTGCGCGCAGGCTTCATCAGCGGGATGGAGGAGCGGGTACGGCTCGACGACTACACGGTTGGGAACATCAGCCTGCAGTTCCGCCAGCATCCCGACAGGATCGAATATGTGGTGGACTGCGACGCGACCTTCCGGATCCGGATGTTCGGGAACCTGTTCACGCCCATCACGCAGCACATCACGCTGACGGGCTCCCACAATACGAAATATTGACGGGAAGGCTGTTGTCTTTCCGCCCTCCGGCGCGTATAGAATAGAAACGAGACGAAAGGAGCCCTATCTTATGAAAAAGAACAATAAACCTACCGACACAAAAAGAACCCCTGCCATCTGCGGCCTGTCCGCGCTCTGCATCGCAGCGCTCGCAGGCGCCTGGCTCCTGACGCGGGAGCCGGAAAGGGATTTCACCCCCGCCCCCACGGGGCAGGCAGACCAGACCGACAGATGGGAGGAGAACCCTGGCGTGGAGGCTGCCACACTCCCCTCCGCAGCCCCTGGAGGCACCCGGCAGGAGGGCACAGCCTCCGACAATACCCAGACAGTGGTCTCCGAGGACGGGACAGGCTCCACCACGAGCCTCTCCGACAGCTCCACCAGGGAGGAGGCCCTGCAGGAGAAGCCCTCTGAGCCTCCCGTGACCACGGACGATGTCACCGATCCCGACAGGCAGCCGGAGTATGACCCGCCTGTCCAGCAGGCGCAGGCACCCACACCTCCGCAGGACAGCCCCACCGACGGCTCCAGCACGGAAACGCCCTCCGGGGATAGCGGCAACGACAGCAGCCATCAGGGGCAGGTCTACGACCCGGTCTTCGGCTGGGTGACGCCCAGCAGCGTACAGCAGGACACCATCGACAGCGACGGGGACATCAACAAGCAGATCGGCACCATGGGCGGCAGCTGAAGGCTGAAAACTGAACACTGAACAATCGAGTAGGAGGCGGTGACTAACCGCCGTCC
>NZ_CAPDXS010000023.1:0-46342 GCF_948601915.1 uncultured Acetatifactor sp.
ACCGTAGGAAGTGTTGTCGAAGCCCGAACCCCGGACAGGCACGGCTTCTTCAAGTTCACTGTCAGCCCATATCCCCGCTTTCTCCTGCTGCCAGTTCTGCGGCAATATCCCCAGTCTATGTACAATGTCCGGGACTTCTTTCAGGCTCCCGGCAAGCTTCAAATCCCGCATATGGCAACCGTTCCAGCCCCCGGCAATCTGCCCATCTGTCAGCACGACTTTTCCGCACTGTGCGTCAAGATACAGCGGCTTTCCGAACGGAAGCCCTTCTTCCCCCGGTTCCTCTGTCCGTGCAACTACCCACGCCGGGTCCTGCGGCTTGAAGTCCTCTGCCGCTGCGTTATTGTCCGGGATATACTCAATTACGCCTTTATGCAGGCGCAAGCCCGCCACACGCTCCCAAAAGTTCCCGCAGAGTCCGAAAACCCCTTCCGGCGTTCCGTCGTGGCTCCATGCAAGCGGTTCTGTCCCAGTCAGAACCGTGTAACCGTCGTAACAATACCCCTTTTCCTCCGGGTCGTCAGCGTTCTTCCCGTAGTCCGTGTTACCGCTGATAATATGCCCTGCTGCCGCTGCGTCTTTCATCAGGTAAACCCATTCTGCATTTGTCATTAAGTGCCAGCCGGGTCCTTTTCTCCGGCAAGCTGCCGCCGATTCATCATGCCCCATACTTTCAACGGGCTTCTGATACGGCAGGGAAACGGGTATTCCGTTAATTACGGTATTCGTATACTGTGAAATGAGAATAGCCGCCATAATCTCCCCGTTTACCTTGAACACTTCCGGCACGTCCTCTTCCTTGTAGGTTCCCGGCTCCATGTAAAACATTGTCATGAAGTTAGGAAGCCCGGCTTCATCATTCACGACAACCGCCGCTTTGAAAATGCCTTTTTCCTGTTCTGCTGTCATTTTTGACATTCTTCTTTTCCTCCTTGTATCTGGTATGATTTTATATAACAAGCCGTTCCCGGCGTGTTTTCAATAGTCAATCCCGGCTTCTTCCATGAAGTCAAATAATGTTACCTGATTCGGGTCGCCGCCTACCCACCAGCGCATGACGTGTTCCCCGTCGCACCACTCTTTTCTGTTTGTCAGCCCCGCTTCTTCCCTTGCTTTTAACATTCTGTCAAATGCCGCTACATATGCCGCCCGATATTTCGGGTATTGTTCAAAGTCCTTTTTCATTCCTTTTGGTCCCTGAAATGGACAGCCTATGCAGCCAATTCTTTTATTTCCACACTGATAAAGCGGGTTTCCCTTGCAGCCGTAATAATGCAAAAACTCCCACACGTCTTCATCTGTCCAGTCAACTATCGGATTCACCATTGTTGAAGTAGTTCTGTAACACATTTCCACAAAACGCCTTGTTTCTGAATTATCATCATTCATCACAAGCCCGCCTTTTTTCACCTGCCGGAAATTCACTCCGTTTTCTTCTGCCATTTTCAGCATTGTTTTTTCTTTGCCTATTACCTTAACTACCCCTGCGCTCTCTTTCCTGTTTGTGCTTTCTGCCCACCTTACTCCTGTTATCTTTACCCTTCCTTTTCCTCCCCGTTCTTTTAAATGCTCGCAGCAATAGCGGGCAAGTCTTGTCGGCGGCATACGCTTTTTAACTATTAACTGCCACATTGTCAGTTCTGGGCGTTCAATATTTTCTTTTCCTATCGTTTCACGCACATAGTACACCGTTTCCGGCGCGTCCACCGTCGTCAGATTATGTTTGCACTCATGCTTCACGCCTGCCAGCTCTGCTAAAATTCGTATGCAGTCACTATCCTTGCCGCCGCTATAACATAAATAATATGGTTCCTCCTGCGGCTGGAATGTTTGAAGATATTTAATTGCCCTTTGTTCTTTCTCTCTATCCATTTTCAAAACCTTTCTTCGCCCTATTTCATACAGCCGCTTTTTCGGTCTGCCGTTCTTCCTCTTCATGCACCGTTACTGTGACAGACAGATTTTCTTTCCGGGAAATAATCAATGCCAGCGTTTCAAAGAACCGTTTTGCATTGAAAGTCCCTTCTATCTGAACGCCTGCTGCCGCAATCCCTTCTTTCATCTGCGCCACCTCCTGCTTCTATTCCTCCGGGTCCGGGTTATAACAATCATGCGTTGACCCGACTTTCTCACGCCCGCAGCCGGGGCGGGCGTGTTACGCTGTCTTAATCGCCCCGGCAGACAGATTTTTCATGAACTTTCCCGTAACCGGTCTATAAACCACTTCACTTCCTCTGCCCCGTGTAATGTGATACATTTCTTTTCATTCATGGGGCAAATTTCTATTTCCCCGGTTTCGCTGTCCTTGTTTACTGCAAAAAGAATTTTCTTTTTCAGCTCTTCTTCCTGCTCTGGTGTCAGCGTGATTTCCTCCAGCTCTGCGTCCGTCAAGTCAATTTCCGTCAGTGTTGCTTCTTTCATTTTCCCGACTGCTGCCGCAACCGCATTTAATGTCCGTATCTCTTCGCAAAGTTGCTCTGATACTGTCGGTTCTGTATGTCCAACGTACATCATGCCCCGCTTTGAATTGTCTTCTTTTTTCGGCGTTTCTTTAATTACCGTCGCCGCTTTTATCTTCAATTCGACGTATTCAGCGTACTTTGTTGCTGTCCTGATAAATGCTTTTTTGAAGTTGTTCATTTCTGCACGTTCCTTTCCGCACCGCCGCTGCCGCTTTTCACCTTAAAAAACCGCCTGCCCGGAAAACCTGTTGTCCGACTATACACTTTTTAGCTGGTGTAACCGCTGCCTGCTTGACAGTGCTTATTTTTGGGGTCTGGCTTGCCCCGATTGAACCGGGCGGGAATCGGACCCGCCCCGCAGGTCTTCACCTGCTGCCCCCGTGCGGCTCCCGGCTCTGCTTTTTCTTCTCTTCATGCACCGTCACTGTAATTGACAGGTTTTCTTTCCGGGAAAGAATCATTGCCAGCGTTTCAAAGAACCGCTTTGCATTGAAAGTCCCTTCCACCTGAACGCCTGCTGCCGCAATCCCTTCTTTCATGTGCGCCACCTCCTGCGTCATTCTTCCGGGTCCGGGTTATAGCAATCATGCGTTGACCCGACAAGCCAGCCTGACATTTCAATTTCAATGTCCCCGCCGTCCGCTCCGTCTGATATGATTTCCATATCACCGTAGAAGCCCCACGCTTCCCCGTCCGTCGTGTGTATCAGGATATAACCCGCCTGCGGTTCCCGGCTTTCCTGCGGCTCCTGCCGCCCTGCATACCTTCCCGCACTGTACCCGGCAACGGCACACGTCAGGACTATTGCAGCCCTGACCGCCGCCCGTTTTGCTTTATTCATGTTTTCTTCCTTTCTCACGCCCGCAGCCGGGGCGGGCGTGTCATGCTGTCCCGATTGCCCCGGCAGGCAGGCTTTTCACGAACTTTGCGCCCTGAATGAAAGCAAGAAATTCCCGCTTTTCGTGATTGTCCAGCATTTCCATGAAGCCCATAACCTCCGCAGCTTCCTTGCCGTCTTCCTGTGCAATCATGGTTTCTGTTCTCTTTTCCTCTGCCATCTTTCTTCCTCCTTCCCTTTTCCTCTGTCCCCTGATACAATGGAAGTGCCGCTTCCGGGCGGCAATTCCATTGAAAAGGGGGTGTATGTTATGCCGCTTCACAAAGACTTCATCAGAAAAGCCGTGAACGACGCTGTTAAAAAGCACGGGTCTTCCGTTCAGCCGGAAGAATTAGAAAAGATATTGACTGCTGCCATTTACGGCATTTTCAATTCCCGTGATTTTGAAAACTACATCAAAGAAATTGTGAAATGATTTCCTGCGCCAGCCTGTACTACACATACAGGCTGGTATCTTCAAGCAACATTCCTTCTACCTCTGCGGCAAACTTATTGAATAAGTCCCGCAGCTCTGCAACCCTGCTTTCCTGCAATCCCTCAAATTTCAGATTGACTTCTGCGTATGCGTCCGGGTCGTCTGATACTATTCTTTTTTGAAATGTCACGCCGCTGGTTATCCGCACTTCTCTTTCCACTTCTTTTTCCATTTCCGCACGTTCCTTTCCGCACCGCCGCTGCCGCTTTTCACCTTAAAAAGCCGCCTGCCCGGAAAACTTGTTGTCCGACTATACACTTTTTAGCTGGTGTAACCGCTGCCCGTTTGACAGTGCTTTATTTTTAGGGGTCTGGCTTGCCCCTGATTGAACCGGGCGGGAATCGGACCCGCCCCGCAGGTCTTCACCTGCTGCCCCGTGTGGCTCCCGGTCCTTTATGCGATTTTGATTTTCTCTGTCGTGTGATATTTCCCGTCAAATACTTCAAGTTCAGCCGGATAACTACAGCCCCGGCACTCTCCCAAATGTTCCAGCGTGTACCGTGTGTTCAGGAAGAAGCCGCCCTTGTACGGTCCGAACCGCTCTTTGTATTCCTCTGCAAGTGCTTCCAGCTTCTCTTTTGCTTCAAAATCCGTGAAGTGGTCGCAGGTCTTCTTCAAGTGTTCCGCAAGCCCCTTCATTTCCTGAATGATTTCTTCCCGGCTTTTCAGTGCAAATCTTTCTTTGCAGATAACCTTCACAAACTCCGCTTTGCTTAACTGTGTAGCCATGTACATAGGTTCAATAATATTGTCATAGTCTGATACGCTTACTTCATATCCTGCAAGTGCTTCAAATTCAATTTTCATCATAGGGCATTACCTCCGATTTATTTATAATGCTTTTTGCTATTTTCTAGCGGTTCCCGCTGTCTATGTTGATATATTATAACAGTCCCCGCTATTTGTCAATAGTTTTTTTAATATTTCTATTGACTTTTTTAGCGGGTACTGCTATTCTTAATTTACACCGTTAGAAAGGGGGTGAAAAAATACCATGACAATCAATGAACGCTTACGGCATTTTCGTAAAGAAGTTTTGAAGATGAACCAGACGGACTTTGCCAGCGCAATCGGCATGAAACAAACCGGTCTAAGTTATATTGAGAAAGACGGCGCAACCATAAAAGAACAAGTTTTCAAATCTATCTGTATGGCGTTTAATCTCAATGAAGACTGGCTGCGGAACGGTACAGAACCTATGTACATACAAGCACCAACTTTCAGCCTTGACGACTTTGTACGGCAACGGGGCGGGACTGAATTAGAAGTTGACATTATGAAAGCGTACTTTGAACTTGAACCCGATATACGGGCAATGCTGGTTCAGCACTTCAAAGAACGCTTGACCGCTTCCCGTGCTGAATCTGCGGAACTTCCAGAAATGACCGTTGAAGAAGCGGAAGCGGCATATATAAAAAGTCGCTCCAAGATTGCACAAAAAGCGGGCAACTCTGCTTTGAGTACCACCGCAGACACGGAACCCGGAAGCGCAAACGGCAATAGCCTTGTTTCAAACCAATGAAAAGCCCGGTGGGGCTGCGTAAGCTCTGCCGGGCTTTTTCTCAAAATTTATGATAGGAGAATTTAAAAATGGGTATACGGTACAGAAAAAGTATAAAAGTGGCTCCGGGTGTCAAAATCAACCTAAACAGGAAAAGCGCAAGTGTGACAGTCGGCGGCAAGGGGTATCACAAAACCTTCAACACGAACGGGCAGACAACCACCAGCGTCAATCTTCCTGTAAAGGGCTTGTCATATACGGACCGGAAGGGCAGGAAAAGCAATTCTTCTTCCGCTCCTGCTGCCCGCTATGATAATACAGGAAGCGTTGTTGAAGCTCCTGCACCAAAAGAAAAGAAGATAACCGCAAAAGCCGTCATTCCTGACCCGCCCACTGCTGGCGTTGCTGTTATCGGGTTTTTCATTATCGTTGCGGGCTTCTTCCTCTCCGGGTCCTCTATCCCGGCAGGAATTATTGTCGCTCTCTTTGGGGCTTATCTTATTTATGCGTATATCGCACACAAAAGGAACCCGGACAGCGGCAAATATATTTCAGAAGGGCAGCTAACACGCTGGCGGCAGCTTCTTTCCGTTTCCTCCGGCACGTCCTCTGAACTGATTGAAAAGTCGCTTCCTGTCCTGCTTGACTTGAAAGCTGCTGTGGAAGAATATTGCAGCCAGCTTCCTGAATCTGCGGAAGCCCTGCTGAATACACAACAAAGAATCATTGATTTTTCAGAATTTGTGATAATCAAAGGGGACGACCCCAAAAAGGACTATGAAAGATATTCTGCTTTAATTGCAGAATCGCATAAATGAAAAGAGTGCGGCGGCAATACTGGGAATATCGCCGCCGCAATGCAAAGTATATCATACCAGATACAACATACCGTCTGCAATTCTGATTATATCATCAGCGGGCGGGAAATGAAAGGAAATGCAGGTGATTTTCCATGAAAAACAAGGAATTGCCGCCGCTGGTCCGTGTCGCCCTCTATATCCGGGTATCAGGGGAAGAACAAAAAATAAAAGGTCTGTCCCTTGAAGCCCAGCAAGAACGCCTTGAAGCATACGCACGGGAAAAAGGCTGGATTGTGACCGGGGTATATATCGACGCTGCGAAAACCGCCAGAAAGAATATGCACAAGCGGGCAGAATTTCAAAAAATGATAGAATCCGTGAAGCGCAATGAAGTTGACTTGCTTCTGTTCTGCCGCCTTGACCGCTGGTTCCGGTCTGTAGCAGACTATTACAAGGTTATGGAAATATTGCAGGCGCACGGCTGCGACTGGAAGACAATAGATGAAGAATACGACACAACAAGCGCAAACGGGCGTTTATACATAAATGTCAAGTTATCAATCGCCCAGAATGAAGCTGATATTTGCGGGGAAAGGATAGACGTTGTATTTGACAGCAAGATTGCCCACGGAACCGTTGTTTCCGGCTCCTGCCCCTTCGGGTACAGGGTCAATGAAGAAAAGCGGCTGGAAGTCGTGCCGGAAGAAGCCGGGATTGTGCAAGACGCTTTCAATCACTTTGAAAGCACCGTAAGTAAGCGGGGAACCGTGAAGCATATCCGGGAAACTTACGGCGTTAATTGGTGTGAAGCAACCTTCCGGCGTATGCTGTCGGAAACACTCTATACCGGAATCTATGACCGGGGCGGCAGGCGCAATGAAGACTTCTGCCCGGCAATCATCAGCAAAGAACAATTTGACCGGGTTCAATCCCTTCTGAAAAGAAACGCCCGCTCCGTTCCTTCCGGCAGGGTCTATATATTTACATCAATTTTGAAATGCGCTGAATGTAACCACAACATGGTGGGGCGTGTAGCAGGCGGCAACCGGGCGTATTATTATCGCTGCAACCAGCACTTTCAGCGTGGGCGTTGTTCTCACAAATCGGAAGCACGGGAAGACGTGATTGAAAAATGGCTTTTTGACAATCTGGAATCCGAACTGAACCGGGTCCGGCTTGAATGGGAAGTAAAAGCGGCAGAAAAGAAAAAAGCTGCCCTGCGGACAGATAAAGCGACCCTGAAAAGAAAGCTGACAAAATTAAAAGAATTGTATGTGAATGAACTGATTGACATTGACGAATACAAGAAGGACTATGAAATATATACGGCAGCACTCCGGCAGCTCCCGGAACCCGTAGCAGAAGCCCCGCCCGATTTTGAAGCCGTGGAAAGACTGCTGCAATCTGATTTCAAGAATATTTATAAATCGCTGACCCGTGAAGAAAAGCGTACACTGTGGCGGTCTGTTATCTCTGAAATACGCATTGACAGTGAAAATAATATCACGGGTATTTCTTTCGGGTAGTGTTGTACTAACTTTACACTACCCGTGGGCTCGTCCGCCAGGATCAGTTTCGGCTCCCCGATGACGGCCCGGGCAAAGGCGCAGCGCTGCTTCTGGCCCCCGGATACCTGGTACGGGAATTTCCCCAGGGCCTCGGACAGCCCCAGCCTGTCTGCCAGGGCGTGGACTTTTGCGCGGATTTCCGCTGGCTCCAGCTCCCGGATGGTCAGGGGCAGGGCCATGTTCTCCTCCAGGGTCAGTGTGTCCAGCAGGTTGAACTCCTGGAATACGAAGCCTAAAGCCTCCCGGCGGAAGGCCGCGATCTCCTCCATGGGGATGGCGGTGATGTCCCGGCCCTCCAGCAGGATGTGGCCGGAGCTCACGGTGTCGATGGTGGAGATGCAGTTTAAGAGGGTGGTCTTGCCGGAGCCGGAGGCGCCCATGACGGCGATGTGCTCCCCGGGCCGGATGCGGAAGCTGACCTGGTCCAGGGCCTTGGTCACGGACTGGGGGGAGCCGTAGTATTTTTCTACGGATTGTACCGAGAGGAGAGGGGGCTGGGGGTGGGCGTAATGATGTTCGGGATATCTGTTCATTTCTGAGGAACCTCCTTTTGATTCTTCTGGATATAGATTCCATGATATAGAACGGAAGCAGAAAAAGGTATAGAGCTTCATTGATTTAAAATGACAGTTTTGTCAGATTATTTTTGTTGCAATTTCTGAAGAAAAGCATTATAATGATTACGGAAGGAAGCAGGTTTGCGACCGTACAGCCTATGGCTCACGCGGTATACTCTGTTTCCTTTTTTATGTTTACCATATCATATAGATATTTCCTGCCATCCTCCGCATGGCGTATCAACATAGTGATTTTGAACACATTGTATCGGATGATTTGGTCATTCTCGTAGACAGGCAGGGAAAATCGGCTGTCGTAGCGATACCAGCCCAGCTTGGCATCATGGGCATGCTTTGCTTCGTAATTCTGTATATAGCGGGGATTGCAGCTGATTTGGAGCAATTCCGGCGTTGCCTGAAGGGCATTTGCTTTCGCCTTGGCAGACGCGCCTCGGAGCCTTTTCGTGTCAATGGAACCGGCGAATTCATCTGCGAATTTCTTGTCCAGATGTATGGAGGCGCCATCAGATGAAATGACGTAAATGGCATCTATGTAACGCAAGGCATATGTTCTTACGGCATCCCAATCTATGTGCTGCTTTCCCTTGAATATAATTTCATTTATCTGGACAATTCTGTTGTGGTTTTCATCTTCTCGGATAATGGCATTTCTGTTGTCAGAATCTATCATATATATCCTTTCTTTTTTTGGTAGAGTCCTGTATCGTTGCTTGATATTTTGGAAAATAAAGGCGGACAGATGTGGCCTGGTTCCAGTCCGATTCCGCCGCAATCCCGATGCCCAGCCGCTGGCAGAGCCCGGCGCAGAGGTACAGCCCCATGCCCGTGGCCCCGGCGGAGCCTGCGCCCCGGCCGTTGCTACCCACGAAGCCCTTGTCGAAGATGCGGGGAAGCTCGCTTGGCCGGATGCCCAGCCCGTTGTCCGTGACGGTCAGCTCCACGCAGCCCTCCGCCTCCCGGGAGGCGATGTCCAGGACGGGAGCCCTGTCGCCGCGGTATTTCAGGCTGTTGGAGATCAGTTGGGTCAGCAGGAAGGCCAGCCATCTGGAGTCGGAGCGCACGGTGTGGGAAAGGCGCTCCGTATGGATGCTGGCGCCGCTTTCCATGAGAAGCTGCCTGTTCCGGGCCAGCACGTCCATGACGCAGTCCCGCAGGGAAATCTCCCGGATGAGGCAGTCCTTCTCCGCCGCGCCCAGGCGGGCGTAGAACAGCACCTTTTCCACATCCTGCCCGATGCGCTGGGTCTGGGCCAGGATCTTCCGGGTGACCTCCGTCTTGTTGTTCTCGCACAGTAGCTGGATGCCCGTCACAGGCAGCTTGATCTCATGCACCCACTGCTCCAGGAATTCCTGGTATTCCCGGGTCTGGCGCCTGGAGGCAGCCACCTCGTCCGTCATGGATTTCAGGGCTGTCCGCAGCAGCCGGAAGTAAGCCTCTTCCAGCGCGGAATCCGGCGCGTCGGCGATTTCTGCCAGCAGGTATTTGGAATCCAGCCCGTCCAGGACATCCCCCAGATAGGAGAGGCGGTTCCGCTTCCTGCGCCAGCAGCAGATCAGGGTGAGGAAGAGGATGAGGCAGAAGCAGGTCCAAAGCAGCGCAAGCCGCGCCGTGCCCATGCCGAAAGCGGCCAGGATGAGCGTGAAGAACAGGGCCGCGGAAAAACATACCAGAAGGACTCCTTTGATGTCGTCAATATAATCGGAAAATCGTATATTCATATCCCCTGCCTCTCATCCCCGCAGAACCCCTGAAGCCATATCTGCCCGGAAAGATGCCTGTATCTGGCATTCCCGGATTCCTTATGGACGTTTAGATTTGATACCCCATCCCCCTCCTGGTCTGGATGAAATCCTCCTCCCCCAGCGCCCGCAGCTTCTCCCGCAGGCGCATGACGTTCACGCTCAGGGTGTTGTCGTCGGTGTGGATCTCATTGTCCCACAGGTATTCTATGATGTCCGCTCTGGGCACAATCTCCCCCGGATGCCGGAAGAGCAGATACATGATCTTCAGCTCCGTTCTGGTCAGGTCGATGTCCCTGCCGCCTTTGGAAAGCGTACCCGCCAGGGTGTCCAGCCGGATGCCTCTGTGCTCCATGGGACAGGGCTGTGCCCCGGCGGGGGTGCGGCGGCGCAGCAGCAGGCCGATCCTGGCCAGCAGCACGGGGATGTTGTAGGGCTTGGAGACATAGTCGTCCCCGCCCAAAGTCAGGGCCTGGAGCTCATCCATGGCAGTGTCCCGGCCTGTGAGGAACAGGATGGGCACGGTGGAAAAGCTGCGGATGGCAGTGCAGAGCTGATAGCCGTCCTGCCCCGGCAGGCTGATGTCCAGCAGGATCAGGTCCGGGGAAATCTCCCGCACCTGCCGGGTGACGTCCCGGAAATCGGTGACGCAGGATGCCGTATAGCCCTGATTGGAGAGGAGGGTTGCAAGCTCCTCTCCAATCAGGGCATCGTCTTCTATGATAAGGATTCTGTCCATGGGAATCTCCGCGTTCTGGGATTTGGCGTAGCTGCCTGTGTACACTGTTCCTGACTGCCTTTTTCCGGCTATGCCATCTCTGTGTTCACGGACATTTTCCGGTATTCGCGGGGGGACATCTTCAGCTTTTTCTGGAAGAGCTGGTTGAAGAATCTGGTATCCTCATATCCGATTTGGTGGGCGATTTCCTGTATGGACATATCGCTGCAGATGAGCAGCTCACAGCTCTTTTCCAGCCGCTTCTTCTGCAGATATTCGGAGGCGGTGAAGCCCGTCTCCTGTTTGAACTTGCGCGACACATACTGCAGGCTGTAGTGGTATTCCTGACAGAAATCCCCCAGCAGGGCCTTTTCCTGATAGTGGGTGTCCAGGTATCGGACAACCTCCAGCACAATGGTGCTCTGGGGCAGGACCGGGCGTTGGAGGCCTTCCTGGCAGAGTACCCGGCGCATGGTAAGGATCAGAATCTCCATCAGACGGCCCCGGAAGATTTCGGTATATCCTACATATTTGTTCAGATATTCGAGTTTGGCGCCGGTGAGAAGCTGCAGGACGCGCCCGTCGTCATCCCGAAAGACCCGGTTCACGACCGCCTGCCCCGAATATTGCTTGTAATATCGCGTCAGGCACACGCGCATCAGCTCATCGAAGGTTCTGCATCCCCGCAGGGTATAATCGACGACTTCCGGGAGGAACATGCAGTTGATGAGGGTGAAATCAGCGGTCTGCGCATAGCTGTGCACACTGTCGTAGTCCATGATGAAATAGTCTCCCTCCCGAATCATGGCAGTGTTTCCGTTCAAAGTATGCAGGGCGCAGCCGCCGGTGACATAGGCCAGCTCGAAGAAATGATGTTGGTGGCTCCCGATATCTACCTGCCAGAAGGGCAGTACGGCTACTTTGTCATCCACTGTGACGGCTTCCTTCGGCAGCTCCAGCATAAGTGTATCGTTCGACATAAAAGCCCTCCCTCCCTGCCGCTAAAAGAGTTAAAATCACCACAGTTTCTGGATAAATCTGTGTATGTTATTTAAGTTTACTATCTGTTAAGATAAAAAGCAAGAAAAACTGGTAAAAAGGTAAAAAATGGGGCGGGTGGCAGACACCTTCCTGCAACGGGATTGGAGGTAAATTATGAAGAGAAAAAGAACGATGGCGCTTTTAATGGCATTCGCATTGACAGCAGCAACATTTGCGGGATGCGGCAATGGAGACGAAAAGGCCGATGACAGCGGCGCGGCTCAGACAGACACCGAGATTGCCTTTCCTCTGAAGGAGCCTGTGACAATGAGCATGTTCGCTGTGTCTGCCACCACTACCGGAACAGAACTCCCTGACAATGCGGCGTTCCGGAAAATGGCGGAGCTTACCAACGTGAGCTGGGAGGTGACGTCCTGCAGCGCTACGGATCTTCAGGAGCAGCGGGGGGTAGTCCTCAATACGGGGGACTATCAGGATGTACTGTACAAATCCGGCATTGGAAGTGACGACATTGCAAAATATGGGATGGAAGGTATCTTGCTTCCGCTGGAGGATTTGATTCAGGAGAATATGCCTAACCTGAAGGCCGTGCTGGATGAGAGGGATGCGTGGAATGAGATCACTTCCGCTGACGGACATATTTACAGCCTCCCCTTCATTGACCAGCCGGGGCTGCAGAATATCCTTATGTGGATCAATGTGCGGTGGCTGGATAAAGTGGGGATGGAAGAGCCGAACAGCTGGGAAACCCTGTATGAGGTCCTGAAAGCTTTCAAGGAGAAGGATCCCAATGGCAACGGAGAGGCCGATGAGATTCCCTATGTGGCCAACACGGCACTGCTTCCTTTTTATCTGTTTGGATACGACCTGCCGGTGGACATGAATTCCTTCTGTGCGGTGAATGACGAAGATGAGATTGTGTATTCCATGGCAAATGACGACTGGTACGACTATCTGTACTGGATGCATAAGTTCTACGAGGAAGGCCTGATGAACGACGATGCTTTCCAGGCCACGCCGGACAAACAGTATGCTACCGGCCCTGATGATGTCTACGGCCTGTTCCTGGGATGGTCGCCCTCTGAGACAGTGGGCGCGGATCTGGCGGAAGGTTATGACTACAAGGTCATGGATCCCTGGGGGGACAACAGCCTGAGCACCACCTCCGGCATCACCGAAGGGGGCCTGTGCATCACGGATGCATGCGAGGATCCGGCGCTTGTCTGTGCGTGGGCGGACTACTTCTACTCCGAAGAGGGCGGCATCCTGATGCAGCTTGGAATAGAAGGTGAGAGTTTCCGGTGGAGAGATGACGGACTCTGGGAGTGGATTCTGGACGGAGACGCGGGCAGCGAGGAGATGGAGGTGCGGGATGCCTATATCCTGCAGGGATATGCCCATTGCCCGGGGCTGGTGCCGGACTTCTACGCAGAGAAGAAGTTCCGCGAGGGCAACAGTGTATCCGGCGGACTGGAAGGCACCAGGGTAGCGCAGCTGGCCGCGAAGCCTTTCCCCAGGATCCAGCTTACCGAGGCGGAGCAGGCTGAGGCGGGAACCATCACGGCAGACCTGTTCAACTATGCATGGCAGTACCAGGCAGAGGTGATTACCGGGCTCAAGGACTTGGACAGCACTTGGGAGGGCTACCTGGCTAAGATGGAAGAAATGGGCGCTGGCAAGTATGCGGAAATGTACAATTCCAAGTACCAGGAGATGAAGAAATAGGGATATAATAGGATATGGGAAAAGCGAAAAAGAAAAATATGACAGTACAGCGTAGCCTCTTTTTTAAGAGGCTGCGCATTGACCTTCGGGATAATTGGACCATCTATCTGATGGTGCTGATTCCCCTGGTATGGCTGATTGTGTTCTGCTATGTGCCCATGAGCGGCATCCAGCTTGCCTTCAAGACGTTCAAGGCAAAACTGGGAATATGGGGCAGTCCCTGGATTGGTTTCAAGAATTTTGAACGGTTTTTTAAGAGCTATTCCTTCGGAACGATTCTATGGAATACCATCTCCATCAATGTATACAGCCTGGTGGTTGGGTTCCCTATTCCGATTGTCTTTGCGCTGTTCCTGAATTATCTCAGGCACAGGAGGCTGAAGAAGACTGTGCAGATGGTGTCCTATGCCCCTTATTTCATTTCCACGGTGGTCATGTGCGGCATGATTATCATATTCCTGGACAAGGATACCGGGGCGGTGAACCAGCTGCTGCGGCTTTTGGGGATGGATGGGGTGAATTTCATGGGGACGCCGGCCTATTTCAAGGATATCTATGTGTGGACCAGTGTATGGCAGGGCATGGGATGGTCCTCCATCATTTATATCTCTGCCCTGGCCGGTGTGGACTATCAGCTTCATGAGGCGGCCATTGTGGACGGGGCCAATAAGCTCCAGCGGATTTGGTACGTGGATCTGCCCTCCATCAAGCCTACCATTATCATGCTGCTGATTCTGCAGATCGGCTCCCTGATGGGGGTGGGATTCGAGAAGGTATTCCTGCTGCAGAATGACTTGAACATGAGTGAGTCGGAGGTAATCTCCACCTATGTATACAGAGTGGGACTGATCAACACCGACTATGGATATTCCACGGCAGTGGGGCTGTTCAACTCTGTCATCAATCTGCTTCTGCTGGTCGCGGCGAACCAGCTGTGCAAGCGCCTGACCAAAGAGAGCCTGTTTTAGGAGGTGGGTAAGGATGAGCGGAAAAATTACAAAAGACCAAAACGTCTTCAAAATGCGGCTCAGCGTGGACAGGACCTTCGATGTGGTGAACCTGGTTCTCATGATTGTGATGCTGCTGGTGTTCGCCTGGCCTCTGTGGTTCGTGGTGATTGCGTCCTTCAGCGATCCGGGGGCAGTGTACCGGGGAGAAGTGATTCTGTTCCCCAAAGGAATCACCCTGGAATCCTATAGGGCAATCGTGAAATACAGACAGATATGGATCGGATACCGCAACACCATATTCTATACGGTGGCCGGAACCCTGATTAACCTCTTTATCACCATCTGCCTGGCGTATCCCCTGTCCCGCAGGAAGTTCATGCCTAAGAAGATTATCATGGCGATTGCCCTGGTTACCATGTATTTCGGGGGCGGGCTGATTCCCAGCTACCTGGTGGTGCGGGGGCTGCACATGACCAATACCATCTGGGCCATGATGATTCCCAATGCGCTGTCGGTATACAATATGCTGATCGTGCGGGCCTATTTCTGCAACAGCATCCCGGTGAGCCTGGAGGAGGCGTCCACCCTGGACGGGGCCGGGCCCATGCAGTATCTGGCGCGGGTGGTGCTGCCCCTGTCAAAGCCCGTGCTCGCCGTGATTGCGCTGTACTATATGGTGGGGCACTGGAATGATTACTACAGCGCCCTGATATACATCAACGACCAAGCGCTGCGTCCCCTGCAGTCCTTTATGCGCGACCTTCTGGTGAACAATTCCGTCACCAGGGTCACGGGAGGCAGCCTGAGCCCGGAGGAGATGCAGGCCAAGCTCTATCTGGCACAGACGCTGAAATACAGTTCCATCATCGTGGCTACGGTGCCCATGCTGGTTGTGTATCCCTTTGTACAGAAATATTTCGTGAAAGGGGTCATGGTGGGATCCATAAAAGGATGATAGAAGGGGGAAGCATGAACCTATCGACAGACACAGTGAAGATAACGGTGGATTTTTCCCGGAAGGAAGGGAAGATAAAGCCGGTACATGGGGTGGGACAGCCGCCCTTTTACGGGACGGATTTTGATATGTTCCATTATCTGGAGGAGGCGGGGATTCCCTTCTCCAGGCTCCATGATGTGGGAGGATTCCTGGGAGGCGGGCGCTACGTGGATGTGCCGAACCTGTTCCGGGACTTTGACGCGGATCCCTTTGACCCGGCATCCTATGATTTCGTGTTCACGGACCTGCTGATCACGGCTCTGGTGGAGAGCGGAGTGGAACCTTTCTTCCGGCTGGGGGTCTCCATTGAAAATGAATGCATGAAGAAGGCCTACCGCCTGGATCCGCCGAAGGATAACCTGAAATGGGCGCAGATTTGTGAGGGAATCATCCGTCATTATACCCAGGGCTGGGCCGACGGCTTTGCTTACGACATCCGGTACTGGGAAATCTGGAATGAGCCGGATAATTATGAGGAGGTGCCGGAGAACCAGATGTGGCGGGGGACCAAAGAACAGTTCTACGCGCTGTACGGGGTCGCCTCCAGGTACCTCAAGGAGCGGTTCCCCCATCTGAAGATCGGCGGGTATGGGAGCTGTGGATTCTATGCGGCCCGGGGGAGGAAGGAGGCGGTGGCAGAGGCCGCGTCGTCCCCCAGGATGGAGTACTTCCTCACTTTCTTTGAGGGATTTCTGGCCTATGTGAAGGAGAATGACTGCCCTCTGGACTTTTTTTCCTGGCATAGCTATGACGGTGTACAGGCCAACCTGTTCTATGCGGAATATGCAAGGAGGAGACTGGACGAGGAGGGATTTGTACATACGGAGCACACCTTAAATGAGTGGAACTGTGAGGTGGGGATGCGGGGAACGTCCCGGCATGCGGCTGTAACTGCCGCCATGCTGCTGGGATTACAGGATTCCTCCCTGGACAGCGCTATGTTTTATGATGCCAGGTACGGTGTCTCTGTCTATGGCGGACTGTTCCATCCCCTGACAGCAGAGCCTTTCCCGGCATATTATTCCTTCCTTGGGTTCGGACAGCTCTATCGGCTGGGGCAGCAGGTGGCCGCAGCCAGCGACAGAGAAGATGTGTACGTGGTAGCTGCCAGGGAAAAGGGGGAAGGATATGTGATGATTGCGAACCTTTCGGGAGAGGACATCCGCCTGAAGGCTGTTCTGGAGGATGGGAAGAACGCGGGACATAAAATCTGTAGAATCAGGGAATGCAGGGTCATAGACCGGACACGGACCTGGGAGAAATGCGCCCTGCCTGATGTGCTGGCAAAGGATATGGTGCTGTGTGTCGGAGTGGAATGCGGCGGTATATAATGCGGTTTGCCGATTCCGGCGGACGCAGGCACAGTTCAATTTCGGAATCGTAACAAAAAAGGTAATAAAAAAAGAAAAAGTGCCATTGATTTTATTCTGGAAATGTTCTAAAATAATGCTCATAGGATTATCTTCTCGTATGAATGCTTGCAGGGGAATTTTGTTCCCGATAGAGTGGTACACAGATACCGTTATTAAGTGCATTATAGCACAGTGCATCTACGAGTAGGATGATTCTTTTTATGTTTCTTAAGTTTGGTTGCAGCCTGCGGTATGTTATAACCATACCATATAAAAGAGGAGGTATTCACCATGGATTATGTTATTGATTTCGCATGGGACGATGAAGCCGGTGTATGGATTGCCACCAGCAACGATATACCCGGCCTTGTTCTGGAATCGGGATCGTTTGACGCGCTGTTGGAACGTACAAGGTTTGCGGTGCCTGAGCTTCTGGAGCTGAATGCGGGCGCTGCACAGCCCCTTTCCCTGACGTTCCGGTCAGAGCGCCGTGAAAGGATGGTCGTGAATGGCTGAATATGAAAAAAGGGTGCGCAATATCCTGTCACAGAATGGATGCACCTTCCTTAGACATGGGAAAGGCGACCATGATATCTGGTACAGCCCCATTTCAGGACGGCATGTGACCGTCGATACGAAAATCAAGTCACGGCATACCGCAAATGCGATTCTCAGGCAGAGCGGGATAAACTATAAGTTTTAGCATATCATTGCCCTTCTTTGCAGGGCGTATCAGAGAAATAAAGGCGGACGGATGTGGACCGGTTCCAGTCCGATTCCGCCGCAATCCCGATGCCCAGCCGCTGGCAGAGCCCGGCGCAGAGGTACAGCCCCATGCCCGTGGCCCCGGCGGAGCCTGCGCCCCGGCCGTTGCTACCCACGAAGCCCTTGTCGAAGATGCGGGGAAGCTCGCTTGGCCGGATGCCCAGCCCGTTGTCCGTGACGGTCAGCTCCACGCAGCCCTCCGCCTCCCGGGAGGCGATGTCCAGGACGGGAGCCCTGTCGCCGCGGTATTTCAGGCTGTTGGAGATCAGTTGGGTCAGCAGGAAGGCCAGCCATCTGGAGTCGGAGCGCACGGTGTGGGAAAGGCGCTCCGTATGGATGCTGGCGCCGCTTTCCATGAGAAGCTGCCTGTTCCGGGCCAGCACGTCCATGACGCAGTCCCGCAGGGAAATCTCCCGGATGAGGCAGTCCTTCTCCGCCGCGCCCAGGCGGGCGTAGAACAGCACCTTTTCCACATCCTGCCCGATGCGCTGGGTCTGGGCCAGGATCTTCCGGGTGACCTCCGTCTTGTTGTTCTCGCACAGTAGCTGGATGCCCGTCACAGGCAGCTTGATCTCATGCACCCACTGCTCCAGGAATTCCTGGTATTCCCGGGTCTGGCGCCTGGAGGCAGCCACCTCGTCCGTCATGGATTTCAGGGCTGTCCGCAGCAGCCGGAAGTAAGCCTCTTCCAGCGCGGAATCCGGCGCGTCGGCGATTTCTGCCAGCAGGTATTTGGAATCCAGCCCGTCCAGGACATCCCCCAGATAGGAGAGGCGGTTCCGCTTCCTGCGCCAGCAGCAGATCAGGGTGAGGAAGAGGATGAGGCAGAAGCAGGTCCAAAGCAGCGCAAGCCGCGCCGTGCCCATGCCGAAAGCGGCCAGGATGAGCGTGAAGAACAGGGCCGCGGAAAAACATACCAGAAGGACTCCTTTGATGTCGTCAATATAATCGGAAAATCGTATATTCATATCCCCTGCCTCTCATCCCCGCAGAACCCCTGAAGCCATATCTGCCCGGAAAGATGCCTGTATCTGGCATTCCCGGATTCCTTATGGACGTTTAGATTTGATACCCCATCCCCCTCCTGGTCTGGATGAAATCCTCCTCCCCCAGCGCCCGCAGCTTCTCCCGCAGGCGCATGACGTTCACGCTCAGGGTGTTGTCGTCGGTGTGGATCTCATTGTCCCACAGGTATTCTATGATGTCCGCTCTGGGCACAATCTCCCCCGGATGCCGGAAGAGCAGATACATGATCTTCAGCTCCGTTCTGGTCAGGTCGATGTCCCTGCCGCCTTTGGAAAGCGTACCCGCCAGGGTGTCCAGCCGGATGCCTCTGTGCTCCATGGGACAGGGCTGTGCCCCGGCGGGGGTGCGGCGGCGCAGCAGCAGGCCGATCCTGGCCAGCAGCACGGGGATGTTGTAGGGCTTGGAGACATAGTCGTCCCCGCCCAAAGTCAGGGCCTGGAGCTCATCCATGGCAGTGTCCCGGCCTGTGAGGAACAGGATGGGCACGGTGGAAAAGCTGCGGATGGCAGTGCAGAGCTGATAGCCGTCCTGCCCCGGCAGGCTGATGTCCAGCAGGATCAGGTCCGGGGAAATCTCCCGCACCTGCCGGGCGACGTCCCGGAAATCGGTGACGCTGGCTGCCGTATAGCCCTGATTGGAGAGGAGGGTCTCCAGCTCCTCCCGTATCAGGGAATCGTCTTCTATGATAAGGATTCTGTCCATGGGAATCTCCCTGTTTCAGGATTTGATACCATTGCCTGATTGGCGCAGACTGTGGCGCATGCATCTGCTATCGGCGGCTACATTGGCTTCAGGTTCCGGTTGAGCCTGTCCACCATCCAGGCGATCCGTTTTTCCCGCCCGGCATCTGTCTTCGCGTCGAGATACGCCCGGGTGTAGGTCTTCTTTACCGACAGGGACATGGCCTGGAAATTCGTGTAGGCGGGCTCGTAGCCCTCCAGCACCGCGGAAAGCTGCGCGATTTCCTCCTCCGTGATTGCCGCGGGCCTGGGCGCGTCCCACTGGCCGCTTCGCTTGGCCTCTGCGATCTTCTCCCTGCCGAAATCCGTCATGAGGCCCTGCTCCTCCAGCTTTGCCGCCAGGGCCTTGTTCTTCTCCGACCACTTGCTCTTCTCCCTGCGCGGGGAGAAATATTTCCGATAGGCAGTGTCGTCTATGCTCTGCATCCGGCCGTCGATCCACCCGAAGCAGAGGGCCTCCTCCAGGGCTTCCCCGGCCCCAAGCGTCTTCGGCCCGCCTGCTTTGCCGAATAGGAGCCAGACCCCGGCGCCCGATCTGCAGTTGTCGGAGAGCCACTGCCTGAATTCCGCTCTGTCGGAGAATTGCATGATATCGCTCATGATTGTGCTTCCTTTCGTTTTCCCTGTCCGCCACAGGCTTTTTTGTAAAATCATTATAGCACAAAACAGGTGGGAAGGAATCCCCTTTTTGTGGATGCGGTCATCGGATGCCGCCATACAATTTTGGCCCTCCCTCCGCTGCCAGGGGTGCAGAAGTTGCAGTGGGACAGGGGAAAATGGCGGAAAAATGGCGAAATAGGCCGATTTTTTGTACAGAATGCGGTGGAGCGGCCAAATATTGGGCCTTGAGATAGTCAAATTTGTTTGCTAATATGGATCCATCAAAAAACAGAGATTGGAGGAGGCATGGGATGGTGAAAGGGAAGAGAAAGGGAAAGGCGGGTGCCCTCAGGCGGATTGGCAGATGCTGGCAGCTCTATGTGCTCATGCTGCCGGCGCTGGTGTACATAGTGCTGTTCGCGTACAAGCCTATGTACGGCATCCTGATCGCATTCAAGGACTTCAGCATGAAAAAGGGGATACTGGCCAGCCCCTGGGTGGGCTTCAAGAATTTCGAGAGGCTGTTCAGCTCCTATTGGTTTCCTATCATCTTAAAGAATACGCTGACGATCAGCCTGCTGAGCCTGGTGATAGGATTCCCCATTCCGATTATACTGGCTCTGCTCCTGAATGAAGTCAGGAGCAATAAATTCAGGAGCATGGTGCAGACATTCTCCTATGCGCCCCATTTCATCTCCATGGTGGTCATGTGCGGCATGGTGGCCATGTTCTTAAGCCCCACCACCGGTGTGGTCAACAAGCTGCTGAACGCCCTGGGGATGGAGTCCGTGTTCTTCATGCAGGAGGCAGGGCTGTTCAAATGGGTGTACGTGCTCAGCGGGGTCTGGCAGGGCACGGGCTGGAGCTCCGTCATCTATTTTGCGGCGCTGTCCGGCGTGGACAAGTCCCTCCTGGAGGCGGCGGACATGGACGGGGCCACGCGTCTGCAGAAGATATGGCATGTGAACCTGCCGGTGATTCTGCCCACGATTCTGGTGATGCTCATCCTGCAGTGCGGCTCCCTGCTCAGCGTGGGGTATGAGAAGGCGTACCTGCTCCAGACCAGCAGCAATCTCACCGGTTCGGAGATCATATCCACCTATGTGTACAAGGTGGGGCTGGTGCAGTCGGATTTCTCCTTCTCCACCGCGGCGGGGCTGTTCAATACGGTGGTCAACTGCATCATCCTGATATCCGCCAACCAATTGTCGAAAAAAGTCGCGAAGACGGGACTGTTTTAAAAGGAGCAAATCCGGGGAAGGGGTGGAAATGATATGAAAGCATTGAGACGGTACATGAGCGGGAGCAATTTCTTCCAGATTTGCGTGACGGTGATTCTGTTCCTGTTCTTCTGTGTGGAGCTGTATCCGATTCTGTACGTGATTAGTTCTTCCTTCAGCGATCCGGACGCGGTCATGGCAGGAGAGCTGGTGCTGTGGCCCATAGGGTTCACACTGGAGGGCTATGAATTCGTGTTCCAGTACAAGGAGATCTGGATGGGGTATGCCAATACGGTGCTGTATACCGTGGCGGGCACTCTGCTGAACCTGGCGGTGACGCTGCCCTGCGCCTACGCGCTGTCCAGGGAGGACCTGGTGGGGCGTGGCGGCCTGATGGTGGTGTTCATGGTCACCATGTATGTGGGCGGGGGGCTGATTCCGGGATACCTGAACATGAAATCTTTCGGGCTGGTGAACACCAGGCTGATTATGATCATCGACGGCGCGCTTTCCGTCTACAATATGATTGTGGCCCGGACATTCTTCGCCAATACGATTCCCGGGGAGCTGACGGACGCGGCCAGGATAGACGGCTGCAGCGACTTTGGCATCTTCTCCAGGATCGTCATGCCCCTGTCCAAGGCCATCGTGGCGGTGATGGGGCTGTACTACGGGGTGGGGCACTGGAATTCCTATTTTAACGCCATGATCTATCTGGATGACAGGAAGAAATATCCATTGCAGATGTTCCTGCGGGAGATTCTGCTGGACAGCAAGGTGATGAACCAGGTCAATGACAATGTGGAAATGACCCAGGAGCAGATTAGGATTCTGCAGGAGGCGGCAAAGTCTGCGAACCTGGTGAAATATTGCGTGATCATCGTGGCCACGCTGCCCATGATGCTGATTTATCCGAAATTACAGAAGTTTTTTGAGAAGGGCGTGATGATCGGTTCCATAAAAGGGTAGGAAGGAGGAAGAGGGCAGCAGGTTTGGAGCCCGGGCGACCGGAGGGGGATTCGGGAAGGGGGACAGGCTCAAAAGGAGGCAAAGAGAGGAGAAGAAAGTTAAATAGAGGCGAAGAGAGGTAAAGAGGGGAAAAGAAAGGAAAAGAAAGGAAAAGAGAAGCAAATAGAGGTAAAGAGAGGCGAAGAAAGGTAAAGAGAGCCAAAAAGAGATAATAGTAGCCAAAAGAAGCAAAAAGTGGGAGAAAAGAAGAGAAACACAAGGGAAATCAAAGGAAAAGCGATTCAGAAGGATGAGAATGGAGGAGCTACGATGAAGAGAAGAAAGAGTATGTTGAGCGTGCTTCTGACTGCCGCCATGATGTGCACCCTGTTTACGGGCTGCGGACAGGACGGGGGAAGCGGCGGGAGCCAGGCGGCGGACCAGAAGGGCAGCCAGGCCAGCGAGGGCAAGGAAAGCCCGGCTGCGGAATCCGAGGGGGAACAGGATAGCGCCGCGGAGGATGGCCAGGACGCGGCCCAGGCCGGAGAAGACAGCGGTGCGGAGGGCGAGGCAGCGGGGAGCGGAGCCGGGGAGGGATCCGAGGAATTCGGCAGGATATCCGAGGATACCATCACCCTGAGCCTTGCGGCGCGCTATGTGGCCGGACAGTACACCACGGACTTCGCCTCCACGGATCAGTTCAAGGAATACGAAAAACGGCTGGGCATCCGCTTCGATGTGAGCGCCTATGACCTGGAGCAGTGGCCCTCCAAGCTGACGCTGATGATGGCCTCCGATGAGATGCCGGATTTGATTGCATACGCCGACATGAGTTCCATAGATGTGGAGAAATATGGAAAGGACGGATACCTTTTGGATTTCAGCCAATATCTTGACATCATGCCCAACTTGAAGAAACGGATGGAGGAATACCCGGAATATGAGGCCACGATTACCAGCGAGAACGGGAGCATCTACGCGTTCTCCACATTGACGGCCAGCTCGGAATACAGCATGGTCCGCCCTATTTACCTGTCTAAAAAATGGCTGGACAACCTGAACCTGGAGGAGCCCAAGACGCTGGAGGAGTTCTACAATGTGCTGAAGGCGTTTAAGGAACAGGATGCCAACGGCAATGGCGACCCTACAGATGAAATCCCCATGGGGCGAGCGGACACTGTCTTCTGGCCGGATATGCCGATTCTATGGTCATTTGGCATTTTTGGGCAAAGCGAAGCATATTATCTGATGCCGCAGGACGACAATGCTATAGTGCTTGGGGACACCACGGAGAATTATAAAGCGTATCTCCACTTCATGCGCAAGCTGTACGAGGAGGGGCTGATGAACGTGGATGCCTTCGTCACCACATACAGCGAGGTGGACGCGAAGCATCAGGATGACAAGGTGGGATATTGGCAGACATGGTCTTCCCTGCCGGGAGATGTGAAAGACTGGATTGTTGTGAACGGATTCACTACCGAGTACAATCCCGTGCAGACGAATGTCATCTACAACCGTGCGTACAATAAATACCACATAGCTGCCAGCGCGGATACGGAGCATCCGGAGGAGGTTGCCAGATTTGTGGACTATCTGTTTACCTATGAGGGGGCCATCTCGGCCATAAGCGGATACGAGGGCGTGTCGTTTGACCTGGTGGAGGAGGACGGGGTGCTGAAAATAGACTATGAGCCATATGCTGAGGCCGCGGGCTTTGACGATGTCAATGATTTTTATGCCCAGAGGGTCATTGCGGCCAATGTCTTCCCCATCTATCAGGTGGACAGGAAGGGCGGCCTGGCAGAGGTCATGAAAGAGATGACATGGGAAGAGCTGCATTCTGACGCGATTTACGAGATGGGCGGAACAAGCCTGTTGAGGGAGCTTGCCATAAGGGAAGAGGGAGTGGAGGTCATATATGTCTATCCTAGCGTGAAGTACACCGCGGAAGAGCTGGGAGAGCGCAGCACCCTCTACACGGACGTGTACAACTACCTGGTGACGGCCAAGGTCCAGTTCATAACCGGCGAGACGGACATAGACGCGGGCTGGGACGCCTACCTGGCGGAGCTGGACAAGATAGGCCTGGAGAGGCTGCTTGAGATCGAACAGGCGGCATACGACAGATATCTGGGAAATTAAGCGGCAGGCCCAGGGCGGATTCCCATGAGGGCCGCCCTGGCTTTACGGAAAGGCAATCCCCGTGATATACTGGAGCAATTGGAGGAGAGGCGGATGCTGCTGCGGAGTAGATTTTCTAAAAAGCTTTTTTGGACGAACTTCTGTCTGATTGTTCCCGTTTTATCGGTGAGCATCATCATGTTCACCCTTATCGTCATGGAGATGAGGCGGATGGGGCAGGAGGACCTCCGGAGCCAGGCGGACAATGCCGTGACCAGGCTGGAGACCTATTATTCCATGTACAATGAGGAGAGCATACTGCTGTCCGAGCGCTGGGAGCTGCTGCCCTACCGGATAGACGCCACGCCCCAGCAGACCAGGCAGGGAATCGAGCTGCTGCGCATGAAGCGGTATTTCGACAGCCGGATCAAGGACGTGTTCCTGTGCAAGGGCACGGAGTACGCATTTTCCTCCATGGGGCTGTCCAGCAAGAGGGTCCACTTCGCCTCCAATCTGAACTGCGGGGAGGAGAGCGTCCTCCAGGGCCTGGCGGCCATCGAGTGCCCGGAGGATTCGCTGACCCTTCTGTTCCAGCAGGACGCCGTGGTGAGGAAGGGCTACCTGATGTACAGCTATGTGACGCGCCAACTGGAAGACGGGCATGTCTCCATCCACTTCGTGCTGCCCTTCGAGCAGGTGGGGGAGCTGCTGCAGCCCCTGGACGGGGAGCAGTGGTATCAGCTGGAGGACAGGAACGGCAGCATCGTGGCCATGGGCTGCGACGATTCCGGGAAAATGACAGTACTGTCAGAAGAGGAGTGGGAGGGCAGGCTCCAAAGCGGGCGGTACAGCGTCATAGAGAAGACCATGGAGGGATTCGGCTTCGCCGTAAGGCTCTACCACAGGAAGTCCTCCGGGGACATGCGCAGCGGCCTGTACCGGATGCAGGCCGTCAATATGGCGCTGATCATCGCCGGGATCTCGCTGTCGGCGGCCATCTCCCGGCGGCTGAACAGGCGCCGCATGGAAGAGATCAGATACCTGGAGGACATCGCAGGCGGGAATCCGGGCAGAGCTTTCCCCACGAACAGCATCTACAGCTCCCTGGAGCACATCATCAGAAGCGGGCTGGAGGACGCCAGGCTGCTGGAAAAGCGGGTGCTGGAGGGGGACGCGCAGTTGCTGGAGAAGACCGCGCATATGATCTTCCACGGCATGGTGGGCTGCTCGGAGCTGGACACGGTATTCCGGAAGCTGGGCCTGAAAGGGGTTCCGGACAGCTTCTTCGTCTGCGCGGTGAGCGCCGGGTCGCCCATAGGGCCGGGGGTTCCGTCCATGCTGCAGGACTGCCTGCAGGCTTATGTGGCCCGGGAGGGTCTTCAGGCCAAGGTGTTCCTGTGCGAGATCCAGGCCCGGGACGAGAACCGGATCCGCAGACAGGGGATGGCCGGGGAGATCAGGAAATGTCTGCACCAGCAGGGCCTTAGCGGGGTGCACATCGGCATGAGCCGGGTCTATGAGGAGCCCATGATGATAGACTGCGCCTACGGGGAGGCGGTGAGGACCCTGGAGCATGTGCTGGCCGGGGCGGGCAGGGACTTTTGCGGCTGCTGGGAGGATATGATGCAGGAGGCGGGATGCTTCCTGCCGGACGCCTCCGCTTTGGAGAAATTCTCGGGGGCGCTGGCGGAGCGGGACTTCCAGGAGGCCATAGGGCTGTTCTGGCACATGATGGAGGGCAGCGCGGCGCAGGAGTGCTCCCGGGAGAACGGCCTGTATGCCAGATACGCCGTTTTGAGCCGCCTGGTGGAATATCTGGACAGGGGCGGCCCGGAGGAAAAAGTCTGCTTAAAGGAGTGCCTGAACATGGATGCGGGGGATGAGAAGACATACACCCGGACGGTGATGAAGGTTCTGAAGGCCCAGCTGGTGAAGAAGGACGGGGACAAGTTCACCAGGATGATCCGCTACATCGGGGAGAACTACAGCCGCAGCGACCTCACCTTCGAGGAGGTGGCTGCCGCGGGCGGAATCGGCAAGACCTATGTCAGCAAGGTGTTCCGCAGCCGCCTGGGGCTGTCCTATATCGAATACCTGACCATGATCAGGATGGAGCGGGCAGCAGGGCTTCTGAGGACAACCCAGGACAGCGTCAAGGACATAGCGAAGGCAGTGGGGTATGAGAGCGTGTCCAGCTTCCGCAGATGCTTCAAGGACAAATTCGGCATGAATGCCGCCGATTACCGGAAGAGGGAACAGGAGAGGGACGAAGAGGCCTGAACGGGCCGAAAAGGAGGAGCATATGTACAGACTATCAGTGCCGGTGAGGAACGGAATGGTGCAGAAGGTGGGAAAGGAGACTATCCTGAACCTGTTGAGGAGAATGGGGGCGGAAAGGGTATTCCTGAGCATCGACACCTATGTCACGGACAGGGCGGAGAGGGCCCGGGAGCTGGGGATGCTGGAGGAGAACAGCAGGTTCTTCCATGAGAACGGGCTGGAGACAGGGGTGTGGCTGTGGACCTTCACGGTGGAGGGGGAGCACGACTTCACGCTGATGGAGTCCCTGGAGGGAGGGCCTCTGCCCCAGAAGGGGTGCTGTCCCCTGGACGAGAGGTTCCGGCAGTTTGCCGGGGAATATCTGGAGGATCTGGCCGGTACGGGGGTGGACATCATCCTCTTTGATGACGACTACAGATATGGCTTCAGAACTGGCATGGGCTGCGCCTGCGAGAGGCATCTGCGGAAGATGGGGGAGATCCTGGGGGAGGAGCTGACCGCGGACAGGCTGCGGGAGAAGGCCTTCTCCGGGGGAAGGAATCCCTACCGGGACGCCTACCTTGCGGTGAACGGCCAGAGCCTGGAGCTGTTCGCCAGGGAGATGCGGGCTCATGTGGATTGGGTGAATCCGAAGGTCAGGCTGGGGGTCTGCGCCTGCATGTCCCTCTGGGACAATGACGGCATCGACGCGGCATCCGTCAGCAGGCTCCTGGCGGGGGACACCCAGCCCTTCCTGCGCCTGATCGGCGCGCCCTACTGGGCCCCGGAGCGGTACTGGGGGAACCGCCTCCAGCATGTGATCGAGCTGAGCAGGATGGAGCGCAGCTGGTGCGGCGAGGGGATCGAGATCATCGGTGAGGGGGACAGCTGCCCCAGGCTGCGGCACAAGACCCCGGCCAGCTACCTGGAGCTCTTCGACATGGCGCTGCGGGCGGACGGCACCGTGGACGGGATATTGAAATACGTGATGACCTATTATCTGCACCCAGATTACGAGAAGGGCTATGTGGAGAGGCACTGCAGGAATAAGGGGCTGTACGCCGCCATAGAGGAGGCTTTCGCGGGGAAGGAGGCCCGGGGCGTCAGGGTGTACGAGTCCATGAAGAAATTCGCGGACATGGTGATCCCCGAGGAAAAGGCGGGGAGCTGCGATGTGGAGAACGCCTTCTTTCCCATCGCCGCCAGGATGCTGGCCGACAATTCCCTGCCCACGGTATATGAGGGCGAGGGTGTCTGCGGCATCGCCTTCGGGGAGAATATCAAAATGGTCTCCGACAGCGCGCTGCGCCGGGGCGTCATCATAGACGCGGAGGCGGCCAGGCTGCTGGGGGAGCGGGGGATTGATACGGGGATATGTAAATTTGTCAAGAAAATAACGATAAACGGAGAATATTTTGACGGAGAGGAAGAATATGTGTACGGCGCGTATAAGGCCCATGTGATGGAGCTGGACGAGCGGGCGGAGGTGGACAGTTCCATTGCCTATATGGAGGACGGGCAGGAGAAGAAGGCCCCCGGGGCGTTCTTCTACGAGAACGGGGAGGGGCACCGCTTCTGGGTATTCGCCTTCGACGCCTATTTCAACAATGAGAACATGTACCGGTCCTACAGCCGCGCCAGGCAGTTGGTGAAGGCCGTGGGGCGGCTCGCAGGCAGGGCGCTGCCCGCGTGCTCTCTGGGGAATCCGGACCTCTATCTTCTGTGCAAGCAGGATGAGAGGGAGCTGGCGGTGGGGCTGTGGAACATCTGCCCGGACGGCATCTATGAGCCGGTGGTGGAGCTGGAGCATGCCTGCCGGGGCATCCGGTTCCTGAACTGCCGGGGACGGCTGGAGGGGAACCGGGTATATCTGTCGGAGATGGAGCCCTTCTCTTTCGCGGGCTTCGTGGCGGAGACCTGAAATCGGAAATTCTATCCCCGCAGGAAGCGGTCATGAGGCGGTCTGGTTATGGATAAGCACAGAAGGACACGGATTCTCTACATATTGCAGGCGGACTTTGAATATTTCATCTCGCTGTTGGTGTCGGGCTCCTTCCTGGCGGCGGTGACGGCCCAGCTTGGAATCTCTGACAGCCTGACGGGAGTCATCTCGGCCATCATCTCCCTGGGACAGGCATTCCAATTATTGTCTATTTTTATGCGGAAAAACATTAAGAGGAGGGTGGTCCTGTTCAGCGTGATGAACCAGCTGGTCTTCATGTGCCTGTACGTGATACCGCTGACAGGGCTGCCCACGGGGTGGAAGACCGCCCTGTTCATAGGGGCCGTCACACTGGCCTACTTCCTGTACAACATCGTGCATCCGAAGAAGATCGACTGGTTCATGTCCATGGTGGAGGACGGCAGCAGGGGCAGGTATACCTCCGTGAAGGAGATGGTGTCTCTGCTGACGGGAATGGTCTTCTCCTATGTGATGGGCTCCATGTCGGATTACTACAGAGGCATAGGGCAGATTCGGAAATCCTTTGCCATCTGCGCCGCGGTGATCTTCGGGCTGACGGTGCTCCATGCCCTGACCATGGCTCTGGCCGCGGAGAAGGAGGAGGGGGAAGAGCAGGAAGAGCGGGGAGGGGCCTCCTCCGGAACCGGCCGGGGTGGTCGGTTCGCCATCTTCAGGGACAGGAACGTCCTGCGGGTGACGGCGGTGCTGGTCATCTGGCACGCGGCCAACTATGTGGCGGTGCCCTTCTACGGAAGCTACCAGATCAAGGAGCTGGGATTCGGGCTGAAATATGTGTCCGTGCTGGGGATCCTGTACAGCACTGTCCGGATCCTGTTCTCCTTTGTGTGGGGGGCCTATGCGGACAAACGCTCCTTCGCGCGGATGATGCGGGCCTGCATGGCCGTGGCGGCGGTGGGGTGCCTCATCAATGTGTTCACGGTGCCGGAGAACGGGAAGCTGTTCTTTACCACGTATTACATCTGCTATGCCGTCGCCATGGCGGGGATCGGAAACGCGGCCATGAACGTGGTGTTCGACTATGTGGACGCGCCAAAAAGGGCGGATGCCCTGGCAGTGACGCAGGTGGTGGCCGGGATATGCGGGTTCGCCACCACGCTGCTGGCAAGCCCGCTGGTGACGCATATTCAGGAAAACGGCAATAAATTCATGGGAATACATCTATACGCCCAGCAGGTCCTGTCGCTCCTGTCCTGCGGGCTGTACCTGCTGGCGATAGGGTTTCTTTCCGCAATGTTCTGCAGGCGCTCCGGCGGCTGAATCGCCGGACAGCCGCGGTCACGCGCCCGCCACCAGCCATATGTTCTTTGCGGTGGAGGCCAGGGAGAAGGCGCCCGCCGCCAACAGGGCCAGGCGCTCCCGCCTGCCGCAGGTATCCGCGAAGACCTGGTTGACGATATGGCATATAAGCACTATCGTCGCGTAGATGAAAATGGAGAACACCCTGTTCCCCGAGGCGTAGATCGTGGGGGAAAAGCCCAGCACGGCCGCCGACCCGAAGCCCGCCGCCAGGAACATGGCCCCTGCCCAGAAGGAAGGTCTGTTCCCGAAGAGCCAGAACAGCTCCACGAAAAGCAGGAACAGCAATAGCAGAGCCGTGGCGGCCCGGGCCACGTCCACGCCCCTGGACAGCATATTGACGCCGTACTCCTCCCAGGGGAAGAGCATGTCCTTGGCCAGCAGCCCGAGCCTCTGCAGCAGGATGGTCCCCACCGCCAGGCACAGCCACAGGGCCCCGCCCAGGGCCAGGGCCTTCTGCGGCTTTTTCCCGGGGCTCAGGAACAGGGCCAGCGCCAGCAGGAAGACCAGGGCGAAGGCGAAGAAATTGATTCCGGCGGTATAAAAATAATAGTCCACGGCGTGGAAGACGCCGCGAAGCAGCTTCTCCGGGACGGTCCAGTCCGCGTATTCCGGCAGCCAGGTCTGGATCTCTGTCTCCACCCTGACCGTGTCCCCGGGGCAGGTGAGGACGAAGAGGATGCTGGCGGCGGCAATCACGATCTGGCATATCTGCATCCGGGAGACTTTCCTGCGGAGCACGGCGCAGTAGGCGCAGGAGCACAGATAGACCCCCAGCACTACCGCCCCCACCTGCTCGTGGTTGCAGGAAAGCACAGCCGAGAGGATGAACAGGGCGTTCTCCCACCAGGCGCTTTTCTTCCCGTCCAGGAGCCTGCGCAGGGGGTACAGCGCCACCAGGCCCAGGGAGATGGATATCAGGTAGATGGCCGTGGTGGTGATCCACCCGGCGCTGGCATAGTAGGAAAAAGGGAAAGCCCCCACCAACATACACAATACCGAATTTTTCCACACTGAATTACGAATGCCCAGAAGGTACCGGACGGACAGGGCGATGCCCAGGATGTTCGCCACGCAGAATACCCGCCACACCGTCATGTCCAGATTCACCAACAGCAGCACCAGCGGCTCCGTCACCATCCTGGAAGACCAGTTGAAATACAGCATCCGCAGGAAATCCAACACTTCCTTGGGGCTGCCCGCCGGTATGCTCTGATAGTAGAAATCGTCCCGGGTGGGCTCCGTGACCATGCAGAACATGGCGAAGAGGGAGGCCGCCAGCAGGATATATGGAATCAGATGTCTGTTTTTCTGAAAACTGCTTTTCTGAGGCTTCTGGATCATTGTCTTCTCCTTATCTTCCGATTATATTCCAATCTTGCCCGATGATTTTACACTCTACCACAAATGTGGGGGAAAGACAAGAGGTTCGCGGACGCGCATCACGGCGGGCAAGGCTGACCCAGGCCGCAGGGGACTGTTTTGCCGACCTGTGCCTTCGGCGGTATAATACAGCCCGGCCGCGGATACGATAATAGGGAACTGCCAGGAAAATCACGGAGGTGACGGCTATGTGCACAGCAGCGACTTATCGGACAAAGGATTTCTACTTCGGGCGCACTCTGGACTATTATTTCTCCTACGGGGAGGAGGTCGTGGTGACGCCCCGGAACTATCCCCTGGGTTTCCGCGGGGCGAAGTCTCCGGAAAACCATTACGCCATGATCGGCATGGCCCATATGGAGGAGGGGCAGCCGTTGTATTACGATGCTGTAAACGAAAAGGGCCTGGGCATGGCGGGGCTGAACTTCGTGGGCAACGCGGTCTACGGAAAGGAGACGCCGGGCAGGGAGAACGTGGCCCAGTTCGAGTTCATCCCCTGGATCCTGGGGCATTGCGCGGATGTGAGGGAGGCCAGAAAGCTGCTGGCCCGGACCAACCTCACCGACACGGCGTTCAGCGAAAGGCTTCCCGTGGCCCAGCTCCACTGGCTGATCGCGGACAGGGAAGGATCCGTGGCGGTGGAGGCCGTGAGGGAGGGCCTGAAGATATACGACAATCCCGTAGGCGTCCTGGCCAACAATCCGCCCTTCCCGGAGCAGATGTCCCGGCTGGCCAATTATATGCAGCTGTCCCCGAGGGCCCCCAGAAACCTGTTCTCGGACAGGCTCTCTCTGGAGCCCCATAGCCTGGGGATGGGGGCCTTCGGACTTCCCGGAGACCTGTCGTCCCAGTCCCGCTTTGCCCGGGCGGCCTTCGTGAAGTTGAACGCTGTCTCCGGGGATTCGGAGTCCGAGAGCGTCAGCCAGTTCTTCCACATCCTGGGGGCGGTGGAGCAGCAGCGGGGCTGCTCCGAGGCGGAGGAAGGGAAGTATGAGATTACCATCTACACCTCATGCTGCAACGCGGACAGGGGCATCTATTATTACACCACATACGGGAACCGCCAGATTTCCGCGGTGGACATGTACCGGGAAGACCTGGAGGGCAGCGCGCTGGCCAGGTATCCGCTGGCGGAGGGGGAGCATATCCTGATGCAGAACTGACGGGAGGCCCGGGAGAGAGGAAGGGAATAATGGCGGAAGAGAGGGCCGGCGATTGAGCGGAAGCTTGTCACCGGTCCTCTCTGTGCCCCGGATAAGCCGGATCCGCATGGATATCAAAACCGCATATGAATGGACATTCCCCTTTCTGGTGCCCATGAAAATCTTTCTGGCACCGACCTTTATGTTCCGATGGAAAGATGGTACAATAAAGAAAAAAGCAGAGAGCGGCGCACCCGGACTGTGCAGTGGCACGGCATCCGTCCCGCCGCGCTCATGAGGAGGCAGAACAATGGAATCCCATCCCATCGCAGTCATATCGGATACCCACGGCATCCTGCGGCCGGAGGTGGTGCAGCATATAGAGGCCTGCGAGGCCGTCTTCCACGGCGGGGACATGGACAATCCCGAAATCCTCCGCCGCCTGCAGGCCCTTCGCCCCGTCTATGCCGTGGCGGGCAACGCGGACGCGGACTGGGCCGGAGGGCTGCCCGGGGAGCTTACCGCAGAGCTGTACGGCTTCCGGTTCTATATGATACATAACAGGAGGCAGATTCGCCGGAACCTTTCCGATTACGATATTGTAATATGCGGGCACTCCCATAAATACCAGGAGGGCAGAGAAGGCGGGACCTATTACCTCAACCCCGGTAGCTGCGGCCGCCGGAGATTCAGGCTGCCCCTGACCATGATGATCCTCACCCTGTACCCCGGGACGCATGAAATCGCCGTGCAGCGGATTGACCTGCCGCTGCCGTCCGCGTCGCCTCCTGCGCCGTCCGCGTCATCCCCTGCATCGCCCGCATCGCCCCCTGCGCCGTCCGCGTCATCCCCTGCGCCGCCCGCATCGTCCCCTGCGCCGTCCTCGTCTCCCTCTGCGCAGTCTGCCGGGGAGCCGGGGCAGTCATTATCGGAGCGGGACATGCATAAGCTGGTAAAGCTTGTGATGAGGGACATGGACGCCGGAAGGCCCGTGCCGGACATCGCTGCCAGGACAGGGGCGGACCCGGCCCTGGTGGAGCAGATCTGCCGGATGTACGCCACCCACCCCGGCGTGGATGTGGACGGCATCCTGGACAGGCTGGAGCGGAGGAACCTGTAAGGCCTTTGCCCCGTCAGCCGTCCCGCGGTTTTGCAGGCCTGCATGAAAAGAGGATTCGTAAAGTTTATAAATTTATAATAGTAAAGACGCGGCATACATGGTACAATATTGACACAAAAAGGTTTTCACAAAACGGGAGAAAGGCATGGACGATATGTACGATGTAGCGATCATCGGCGCAGGCGTGGCAGGGGGACTGCTGGCCAGGACGCTGGCGGCATACGACTTGAAGATATGCATCCTGGAAAAGGAGCACGATGTGGCCATGGGCGCTACCCGGGCCAACTCCGGCATCGCCCACGCCGGATACGACGCCCTGGAGGGGACCCTGAAAGCCAAGCTGAACGTCCGGGGCTCCCGGATGATGGAGCGGCTTGCCAGGGAGTTAGGAGTGCCTTACCGCAGGAACGGCTCCATGGTCATAGGCTTCGGGGACGAGGACAGGGAGACCATCGAAAAGCTCTACGCCCGGGGCGTGGCAAACGGCGTGGAGGAGCTGCGGGTCATAGACGGGGAGGAGGCCAGGCGGCTGGAGCCGGGCCTGTCCCGGGCCGTGACCTGCGCCCTCCATGCGCCCACAGGGGCGATCGTCTGCCCCTATGAGCTGGCCATCGCCGCCGTGGGCAACGCCATGGACAACGGCGCGGAGCTGTTCCTGGATTTTCAGGTGGGGCATATCGAGAAAAACCAGGACGGATACACGATTTCCTCCGTCTGCCGGGAGGGAAGGGGCAGGGAGGGAGACGGCGGCAAAGGGGCCGTCTGCCCCGAAGAGGAAAGGGACAAAAAAGCGGGGAAGGAAGCCTTGCCGGAGACGGCTGGCAATGGGAAGGATTCAGGGGAGCCCTCCCCCCGCAGCGTCCGGGCCCGGTACGTGGTGAACGCCGCGGGGATCTACGCGGATGAAATCGCGAGGCTGGCGGGGGACGACTCCATCCGGATCCATCCCCGCCGGGGCGAGTACCTGCTGCTGGACAGAGCGTGCGGCGGCCTGGTGTCCCACACCATCTTCCGCACCCCTTCCAGACAGGGCAAGGGCATCCTGATCACCCCCACGGTGGACGGCAATCTGCTCCTGGGGCCGACCTCCGTGGACGGGGAGGACAAGGAGGACAGGGCCACCACCCGGGAGGGCCTGGAGCAGATCATGGCCAGGGCCCGGGAGAACGTGGAAGCCCTGCCACAGGGCAAGGTCATCACTTCCTTCACGGGGCTGCGGGCCGCGGGGAATACGGGGGACTTCATCATCGACTCCCCCGGGCCCGGCTTCATCAATGTGGCGGGGATCGAGTCCCCGGGGCTCACCGCCGCCCCCGCCATAGCGGAGTACGTGGCTGAGATGCTGGCGGCACAGGGGCTTGCCCTGAACCGGAAAGCGGACTATCAGCCCCTCCGGAAACCCGTGTACGCATTCCGTAACGCCTCCCCGGAGGAGAAGAACGAGATGATTCGCCGGGACAAAGCCTATGGACGCGTAGTCTGCCGCTGCGAGACCGTGACCGAGGGGGAAATCCTGGAGGCGATCCGCCGGAACCCGCCTGCCCGCGACCTGGACGGCATCAAGCGCCGCACCAGGGCCCAGATGGGCCGGTGCCAGGGAGGCTTCTGCATGCCCTACCTCATGGAAATCCTCTCCCGGGAGCTGGGGATTCCCTATGAGGAGGTCACTAAGTCCGGCAAAGGCTCTGAGATCAACATCTGCAGGACAAAAGTGTGCAAAGATTTTCCAAGCCCCCGGGAGGGCGAATAGCACACCTCTTTCGTGCGCAGGCTGAAGCGTCAAAAGCATGGCGTCTGCAAATCTAAGCGGCACAGGGCCCACGGCATGACCGGAAAAAGGACCACAGGAAACGGCACAAGAGCGGCAAAGGAGACGGAAGCAAATGACGGACTTGGTTATCATCGGAGGCGGCCCCGCCGGGATGAGCGCGGCAGTGGCCGCATATGAGAACGGCATCAGAGACATATTGATCCTGGAGCGGGACGGGCAGCTGGGCGGCATCCTGCAGCAGTGCATCCACAACGGCTTCGGCCTGCACCGCTTCGGCGAGGAGCTGACAGGCCCGGAGTACGCCTGGAGATATGAAAAACAGGTGCGGGAGCTGGGCATCCCCGTGAAACTGAACACCATGGTGCTGTCCGTCTCCCCCGACAGGCTGATCACGGCCACCAATGAGGAGGAAGGCATCTTCACCATAGAGGCCGGGGCCATCATCCTGGCCATGGGCTGCAGGGAGCGGCCCAGAGGAGCCCTGAACATCCCCGGCACCCGCCCGGCGGGCATCTACAGCGCCGGCACTGCCCAGAAGCTGGTGAACCGCAAGGGATATCTCCCCGGAAAGAGCGTGGTCATCTTAGGGTCCGGGGACATCGGCCTGATCATGGCCAGGCGCATGACCCTGGAGGGTGCCAGGGTGAAGGCAGTCTGCGAGCTGATGCCCTATTCCGGCGGCCTTGCCAGGAACATTGAGCAGTGCCTCAACGACTTTGACATTCCTCTTAAGCTCAGCCACACGGTGGTGGACATCCACGGAGACAAAAGGCTGGAGGGCGTCACCATCGCCAGAGTGGACGAAAACCGCCGTCCCATAGCGGAGACCAGGGAATATATCCCCTGCGACACGCTGCTTCTGTCCGTGGGCCTGATTCCGGAGAACGAGCTGTCCCTCCAGGCCGGGATCCGGATGGATGCCGTCACAGGCGGGGCGCTGGTGGACCAGGACAGGCAGACCTCCGTGCCGGGCATCTTCGCCTGCGGCAATGTGCTCCATGTCCACGACCTGGTGGACTTCGTGTCCGATGAAGCCGCCATCGCCGGAGAGAGCGCCGCGGAATTCATCCGGTCCATCCGGGAGGAGACAGGGGAGGGACGCGGCGCTTACGCGGAGACGGATATTCCAGTGCAGACAGACATATCCATTACAACGGACGGGAAAATACGTTATACCGTCCCGCAGAGGATAACCAGGCGCAGGGATACCACGCTGTTCTTCAGAGTGGCGGACAGATACCGGAACGTGAAGATTAAAATCATATCCGACGGAAAGACCATCCATTCCGTCCTCAGGCCCAAAGCGGCCCCCGGGGAGATGGAGAGCATCCCCCTGAAAGCGGCCCTGCTGGAGGGAGTGACCGGCCTGCGGCTGGAGCTGGAGGAGCTTGGCTGAGCCCGTGAAATTACACCGGACTGCGGCAGGCCGCGGCAGACCTGTAAGCCTGACGGCGGGACGGCCCGAACCAACCCCTGACGGAAGGAATCAGGAGACAAAAGGAGCGCATACAATGACAAAGCGAGAGATGACATGCATCATATGCCCCATGGGCTGCTCCCTCACCGTGGAGCTGGAGGGGGAGGAGGTCAAGTCCATAAGCGGCAATACCTGCAAGCGGGGAGCCGCCTATGCCCAGGCGGAGGTGACCCGCCCCCAGAGGACGGTGACCAGCACCATGCGCTGCGACAACGGGGAAGTCCTGTCCGTGAAGACCGACAGGCCCATCCCGAAATCCAAAGTCATGGACTGCATGGCCCTGATAAACGCCCACACGGCGAAGCTTCCCGTGGCCATCGGGGAGGTGCTGCTTCGGGACGTATTCGGCAGCAACATCATCGCCACGGAGAACAGGGAAAGATGACGATATAAGGGAATAGAATTGGAGACAGGAAAAAGAGGTGGTCGCGTGAATCAAAAGCTGAAAGAGAAGATACTGGAGTCGGTGTCGGCCGTGCTTCCCATCACGGGAATCGTCCTGCTGCTGAGCATCCTGCTGGTTCCGGTGGAGCTGGGGATCATGGTGATGTTCCTGGTGGGGGCGATCCTGCTGGTAATCGGGATGGGATTCTTCCAGCTGGGGGCGGAGATGTCCATGACCCCTCTGGGGGAAGGCATCGGCGTCCAGATATCCAAGGCACGCAGGATCCCCCTGATCTTCCTCATCGGTTTTTCCATGGGGGCCATCATCACTATCTCTGAGCCGGATCTCCAGGTGCTGGCGGAGCAGGTGCCTGGCATCCCCAACCTGACTTTGATCCTCACTGTGGCGGTGGGGGTGGGCATCTTCCTGGCGGTGGCGATTCTGAGGATCCTGTTCCAGATTAACCTTTCTACGATACTGATTGTACTTTATACCGCACTGATTGGAGTGTCCTTCCTGGTGTCCAGGGATTTCCTGGCGGTGGCCTTCGACTCCGGCGGCGTGACCACGGGCCCCATGACGGTTCCCTTCATCATGGCCATGGGCGTGGGCCTTGCCTCCGTCCGCGGCGACAAGAATGCTTCCAGCGACAGCTTCGGTCTGGTGGCCCTGTCCAGCGTGGGGCCCATCCTGGCGGTGCTGATCCTGGGGATGTTCTTCAGCCCCGGGGAGACGGCCTACAGCGGCGCTGTCGTGGCGGATGTGGGCACCACCAGGGACGTGGTGAAGGAATTCCTCTTCGACATGCCCCCCTATATGAAGGAGGTGCTGATATCGCTGGTCCCCGTGGCCATCGTGTTCGCCCTGTTCCAGAGGTTCACCCGCCGGTATCCCCGCAGGCAGGTGAAGAGGATCGCGGTGGGCTTCGCCTATACATATCTGGGCCTGGTGCTGTTCCTCTGCGGGGTGAATGTGGGCTTCGCGCCCCTGGGCGCCCTGCTCGGCGAAGAGATTGCCTCGGAGGCGTGGAGATGGCTGCTGGTGCCCATCGGCATGCTGATCGGCTATTATATCGTAAAGGCGGAGCCTGCCATCCAGGTGCTGAACCGCCAGGTGGAGGGCGTGACCAACGGCTCCGTTTCCGCCAGGGCCATGAACCGCTGCATGTCCTGGGGCGTGGCGGCCAGCGTGGGCCTGTCCATGATGCGGGTGCTCACGGGGCTGCCCATCCAGTACATCATCATCCCGGGCTACCTGATCGCATTGCTGCTGTCACGGTACGTGCCCAGGATGTTCGTGGGTATCGCCTTCGACTCCGGCGGCGTGGCCAGCGGACCTATGACCACGACCTTCCTGCTGCCCCTGAGCATCGGGGCCTGCCAGGCCACGGGGGGCAATCTGATGACGGACGCCTTCGGGGTGGTGGCTCTGGTGGCCCTGACGCCGCTGATCGCCATCCAGCTCATGGGAATCCTGTACCAGTACAAGCTGAGGGTCACGGAGCGGATCGCGGTGCGGGAGGCGGAGATCCCTGTTATGGATAGCGCTGCAGACGACATCATTGAATTCGAGGAGGAAGACGGAGATGGGGGACAATCATAAAATCATGTCTTATCGCATGCTGCTTCTGATCGCCACGCCGAAGCTGGTGGGCAAGGCGGCGGGACTGTTCAAGGAGGGGAATGTCCCCGTCCAGTACATCTTCCACGGCCAGGGCACTGCCACCAGCCAGGTCATGGACATGCTGGGCCTGGACGGGGTGGACAAAAATATCCTCATGGCCATGCTGCCCAAGGCCTTCGCGGACGAGATGCTGAAAAAACTGCGCAAGAGGCTGCACCTTGGGATGCCGAACACGGGGATAGCCTTCACGCTCCTGATGTCGGGCGGCAGCGGGCACCTGGTCCAGCTCATGGAGGGGCTGGAGCCGGAGGAGAAGAAGAGACTATTGGAGAGGAATGAGGCGGATATGACAGAGAACGCGTACAGCTTGATCATGGCAATCGTAAATCAGGGCTTCAGCGAGGAAGTGATGAACGCGGCCAGGCCCAAGGGCGCTTCCGGCGGCACGGTGTTCCACAGCAGGAGGATCGGCAACCAGGAGGCCATGAAATTCTGGAAGATCAGCGTCCAGGAGGAGCGGGAAGTGGTGCTGATACTGGCCCAGAAGGAAGACAAGCTGGCCATCATGCAGGAGATTGGCAGGCAGTGCGGCATGAACAGCAAGGCCCAGGGCATCGTCATGTCCCTGCCGGTGGACGGGATCGCCGGGCTGGACTGAGCCGGGACAGAATGGTTATGGAATGAGCCTGCCCTTTGCGGCATAATGGCAGAATGTAATAAGATAAGCGAAAAAACGATAAACAACATATGCCGGGACAGGTTCCGCAGAATGGCCTGCCCTTTGCGGCATCTGAGTAGGAGGAGCGACATGGATTTGAGAGAACAGATTGGACAGCGGCTGGTGATAGGATTCCCGGGGACGGAGCTGGATCCGGAATTTAAGCGCCTGGTGAAGGAGTACAAGGTAGGGAACGTCATCCTGTTCCAGCGCAACCTGAAGAGCATGGAGCAGGTGAAGGCTCTGTGCGCGGACATCCAGGAGCTGGTGCGCAGGGAGACGGGGCATGACGCCTTCATCACCATCGACCAGGAGGGCGGCAAGGTGACCAGGCTTCCCGGAGACGGCTGCAACGTGCCGGGAGCCATGGCCACGGCGGCTACGGGAGAGGTGGAGAACGCGGAGATTCTGGCCCATATCACGGCAAAGGAGCTGAAGGCCGTGGGCGTGAACTTCAACCTGGCCCCCTGCATGGACATCAACAACAATCCGGAGAACCCGGTGATCGGGGTGCGCAGCTACGGCGATACCGCGGAGACCGTGGCGGCATACGGAACTGCCGCTTTCCGAGGATACCGCAAGGGCGGGGTCCTCTCCTGCGCCAAGCATTTCCCGGGCCATGGGGACACGGCGGTGGATTCCCACGTAGGCCTCCCGGTGATCGACAAGACCATGGAGGAGCTGGAGGCTCTGGAGCTGAAGCCCTTCCGTGCGGCCATGGAGGCGGGGATTCCGGCTGTCATGGGCAGCCACATCCTGTTCCCGAAGCTGGAGCCGGACAATGTGCCCTGCACCATGTCCCGGAGAATCGTCACCGAGGTTCTGAAAGGCAGGCTGGGCTTCCCGGGGCTGGTGGTGAGCGACTGCATGGAGATGGATGCCATCAAGAAATACTACGGCACGGTGAAGGGCGTGGTATCCGCCATGGCGGCAGGGGTGGACATGGTGCTGGTGTGCCACACGGCGGCCCTCCAGGAGGAGAGCGCCCGGGCTGTCTTACAGGCAGTGGAGGAGGGGAAGCTTTCCGGGGAGGAGATGCGCAGGTCCGCGGAGAAGGTCGTCCGCCTGAAAGAGGAGTACGCTAAGAGCGCGGACGCGGAGGCTCCCTGCCGGTGCACGGAGGAGGACAGGGCGCTGGAGCGGGAGATCCGCAGGAAGAGCATCGTGGTCATGGCCGGGGACGGCCTGCGCAGCGGGGAACCGGAGCGGGAAAAGCCGGGCAAGGGTGCTGCGGCCCAGGGCGGTGGCAGCCAGGGAAGCGTGGGTCCGGTTGTCCTGGGAGCCGCTCCCTTCTTTACCGGAAGCGGCAGCTACCGCGCCACTCTGGCCTTCAACGACGAGGAGCTGTCGGAGACCTTTGCGGCGCATATGGCGGCCCGGCTGGGCGGGACGCATTTCGACGTGGGGTCGGATCCGAAGGAAGAGGAGATCAGGGAGGCAGTGGAGCGGGCAAAGGGAGCCAGCGGCATCGTGGTGAGCCTCTTTGCCGCCAGGGAGCAGGCCGGCCAGTACAGGCTGGTGGAGGCGCTGTCCGGGCTGGGCGTGCCGGTGATCGCGGTGGCGTTGTACAGCCCCTATGACCTGAAAGGCCTTCCGGCGGGCGTCACAGGCATCGCGGCATGGGACAATACCCCTATGACCTTGCAGGCCCTGGAGGAGCTGTTCAGGGGAGAGTGGCAGCCCACAGGACGGATGCCTGTAAAGCTGTAGCATTCTTTTCGGGGAGGTGTCTGTCATGTGGAAGAAACTGAATTACATCCTGAATATCGCAATCGGTTCCTGCATCGGGGTTTTTGTGGGGCACGGAATATATGTGTTCTGGGATTACAGGACACGTCCCGGGTTATATGCGATGCGGTCCGCCCCATGGTATGCCAGTATCCTGACCTACGGGATGTTCACCATCGCTTTTCTGACAGCGGCCGTCATTCTGAAGCTGATTGCCAGATGGAAGTCAAAACGGGAATAAATAGGCGAAATAATTGCGGAGCGGAATGCGCCCCGGAGGGAGCTTCCGTTCCGCAATACAGGACCAAGCGGCAGATGAACGCGCCGCTCAAGCGGAAAAGTAAGGCGAATCAGAAGTCGTTGGCCTCATATAAGTACAGATTCCCCTTTTTGCCCACCCGGGCCACAGTCCCCATGTGATACAGGATATTCAGGGTCACCTGGGACAGGGCCTGGGAGATATGGGCGGCTTTGGCGAAGTCCTTCGTGGTGAACTGCCCCTCCAGCTCCGGGGGCACGAACTGCAGGAAATCCTCCGGCCGTTCCACTTCCAGCTCCCGCACCAGCTCCGTGGGAATGCGGTCATAGCGGCTGGCCCTGATTTTCCGGTTCTTTCCCCTGCCGTTCAGGAGCTTGTATTCCTCCATGTCCAGCAGGACCAGCCGAAAACGCAGATGGGGGTCTTTCAGGAAGGCCTTGATCCTGTACAGCTCGGGAAACACCGTGTAGGGGCTGCCCTTTAAAGGGGACTTGCGCTTCCCGCTTAATTCCCCGGTCTCCTCGTCTATCCAGATGATCCATTTCTCCCGGGGGATGGGGTAGACGATGGTCACCGGGTACAGGGGCAGAAAGGCGGAGAGCTTGCCCCGGAGCTTGTCGAACTGCCTGGTCTGGATTTCGATGATCTCTCCCCCTGCAAAGATGTCCGCCACATAATTCTCGATGGGGATTTCCTGCCTGTCCTCGTCCGGCTCATAGTAGTTCTTCAGGATGGCATGGACTGTCTTCTCCGACAGCGTGCCGATGCCCAGCCGCTGTCTGTCGATTCCGATGATTTTCCTTTTTGCTTCCTCAAAGGCCTTTTTGTCCGGCATGGTATCTTCATTCCTTGTTCCTGGTGACTGTGTTTGAGATTATGCCGCATTTTCCCGCGCCCTGTCGCGCTTGGAACCAGAAGCCGGCACAATCCCTTTCTGGGTCAACATTGTACCACACTCCCAGGTTTTTTGCCATCTTGATTTTCCCGGCATTTTTGGTATAATGATATCAAATCAAGATTTAGTAAATCAGGATTAGATAAAGAGAGGAGCCGGCATCATGTTCATAGGAAGAGAGAAAGAGCTAAGATTCCTACAGGATAAATACGATGAAAAAAAGGGTCAGCTGATTGTCCTGTATGGAAGAAGGCGCGTGGGAAAGACAGAGACCCTCAGAGAATTTTGCAGGGATAAGCCCCACCTCTTTTTTTTCTGTACACAGACTACGGACAGAGTACAGCTCGCAAGATTTTCAAGCCAGATTCTGAGGGAGGACATCCCTGCAAAGCAGTATCTCTCAGAATTCGCGGATTGGGAAAAGGCTTTCCGGGCAATCCTGGATCTCCCGTACGGAGAAAAAAAGAAGCTCATTGTAATCGACGAGTTCCCCTATATGTGCAAAGGGAACAAAAGCATTCCGTCCATTCTGCAAAATCTCTGGGACATGGAACTGAAGGACGGCAATGTCATGATTGTCCTGTGCGGCAGCGCCATGAGCTTTGTGGAGAAAGAGCTGCTGGCAGAAAAAAATCCATTATACGGCAGGGCCACAGGCATCTACAAGATGACCGAAATGGGATTTTACGAGGCCGCCCGCTTTTTTCCGGATTATTCGGAAAGAGACAAGGTGCTGGCCTACGCGGTGCTTGGCGGCATTCCCCATTATCTCAATCAGTTCAGACCGGAGCTTTCCGTTCAGGAAAACATCAAGCGCAATATCCTGACCAAGGGCTCCGTGCTCTACAGCGAGGTGGACTTCCTGCTTCATCAGGAACTTCGGGAGCCCCCGATTTACAACGCCATCATTGAGGCAGTGGCCCTGGGCAGCACGAAGCTGAATGACATCAGCCAGAAGTCCCTGCTGGAGGATACCTCCAAAACCAGCGTCTATTTGAAGAACCTGATAGAACTGGGGATTGTCCGGCGGGAGTTTTCCGTTGACGCAGGGACGAAGGAGAAGGCCAATGCGAACCGGGGGACATACCGCCTGACCGATTATTTCTTCCGTTTCTGGTATGCATTCGGCTTCGCCAATCTCTCGCAGCTTGAGGACGGGGATGTGGAGGGAGTCTATGAATATCTCGTCCGCCCTGCCCTGCATGAATTTGCCTCATCCGTGTTCGAGGATGTGTGCAGGGAGTTCGTGCGGGAGCTCCAGAAGAAAAACGCCCTGCCATTCCGCTATGCCAGGATGGGGCGTTGGATGGGAAAGACCACTGTCCGTGATAAAAATGCGGAAAACGGACTGCGGATGGCAGAGACGGAGATAGACCTGTTAGGCATCAGCAGAGACGAGAAAGAGTATCTGGTGGGCGAATGTAAATTCAAGCACAGCCCCTTTGCCTATGCCGAGTATCTTGACACAAAGGCGAAACTGGCTCCGCAGAAGGAAAAGGCGAAATTTTACTACGCCTTGTTTTCCGAATCCGGCTTCGATGACAAAATCATGGCAGAAGCCCAGGGCTCGGAAAGCCTTTGCCTCTACGACCTTGAGGCGATTGTGGACTTTGAAAAATAAAATCGATATATGTGACATCATCACAGAAAAAGAGAGAAATCCATGATATCATAGAGCCACAAAGGAAAACAAAGGAGGACGATAAAATGTCTGCTGTCAATATCAACAAGAACAATTTCCGGAGCGAGGTCATGGATTCCGATAAACCCGTGCTGCTGGATTTCTGGGCACCCTGGTGCGGGCCCTGCCGTATGGTGGTCCCCATCGTGGAGGAGATTGCCAGGGAGCGCTCCGACATCAAGGTGGGCAAAGTCAACGTGGATGAAGAGCCGGAGCTTGCGGGGCAGTTTGGCGTCATGAGCATCCCCACTCTGGTGGTGATGAAAGACGGGAAAATAGTCAACCAGGCCATGGGGGCGAGACCTAAGAGCGCCATCCTGGGGATGCTGTAAGGAGGTGGCCATATGGGATTCTTTGACCTGTTCCGGCAGCCGGATATCAACCAGGGCGTGGAGGAGTACAGGGCCGTCCCCCAGGCGATCCTGCTGGACGTCCGCACCCCCGAAGAGTATGGGGGAGGGCATGTTCCGGGAAGCAGGAACCTGCCGCTGCAGCAGATTGAAAAAATCACAGCCATTGCGGAGAAGAAAGAGACGCCCCTGTTCGTCTACTGCCAGTCCGGGGCCAGAAGCCGCCAGGCAGTAAGCCTGCTGCAGCGCATGGGATATGAAAACGTGAACAACATCGGCGGCATGGCCGCATATCGGGGAAAGGTGGAATGACATGAAAGTGGTGATCGTAGGCGGCGTGGCGGGAGGCGCCACAGCCGCGGCAAGAATCCGGAGGTTGGACGAGGCGGCGGAAATCATCGTATTTGAGCGGTCTGGATATGTTTCCTATGCCAACTGCGGCCTGCCCTACTATATCGGCGGCGTGATCGCGGATTCGGAAGAGCTGACACTCCAGACCCCGGAGAGCTTCTACTCCCGCTTCCGGGTGGCCATGAAAGTCCGCCATGAGGTCACGGGAATCCATCCGGAGCGCAAGACCGTCTCCGTGAAGAACCTGGAGACGGGGGAGGAATTTGAGGAGGGCTACGACAAGCTGATCCTCTCCCCCGGCGCAAGGCCCACGCAGCCCAGGCTCCCCGGCACAGGCATAAGCAAGCTTTTCACCCTGCGCACCGTGGAGGACACCCTGCGCATCAAAGAGCACATAGACAGGCACCATCCGAAATCCGCCATACTGGCAGGCGGCGGCTTCATCGGGCTGGAGCTGGCGGAGAATCTGCTGGAGCTGGGCATGGAAGTGGCCATCGTCCAGCGGCCGAAGCAGCTGATGAGCCCCTTTGACGCGGATATGGCTGCCATGATCCACGGCGAGATGCGCAGGCATGGCGTCAGGCTGGTGTTGGGGCAGACTGTGGAGGGCTTTGCGGAGAAGGACGGCGGCGTGGACGTGCTGTTAAAAGACAATGCCCCGCTCCATGCCGATATGGTGGTGCTTGCCATCGGCGTCACGCCGGACACGGCCCTGGCAAAGGCAGCCGGACTGGAACTGGGCATAAAAGACAGCATTGTAGTCAATAGCCGGATGGAGACCTCTGTCCCCGACATATACGCTGCCGGCGATGCGGTTCAGGTAAAGCACTCCGTCACAGGCCAGGACGTGCTGCTCTCCCTGGCCGGGCCTGCCAACAAACAGGGCCGGATCATCGCGGACAATATCTGCGGCGGCGACAGCCGGTACGCGGGCAGCCAGGGCAGCTCCGTAATCAAGGTGTTCGACATGACAGCTGCCGTCACCGGCATCAATGAGACCCATGGGCGGAAAGCCGGGCTGGATCTGGATACGGTCATCCTCTCCCCCATGAGCCATGCGGGCTACTATCCCGGCGGCAGGGTCATGACCATGAAAGTGGTGTTCGAGAAGGGGACATACCGTCTGCTGGGCGCCCAGATCGTAGGCTACGAGGGCGTGGACAAGCGCATTGACGTCCTGGCCGCTGCTATCCATGCAGGGATGAAAGCCACTGAGCTGAAAGATTTGGATCTGGCCTATGCGCCGCCCTATTCCTCTGCCAAAGACCCCGTGAATATGGCCGGCTTCATGATCGACAACATCGCGGGCGGCATATTGAAGCAGTGGCATCTGGAGGATGTGGACGCGCTGCCCAGGGACGGCAGCGTCACGCTGCTGGATGCCAGGACGGCAGGGGAATATGCCCGGGGGCACATACGGGGATTTCGCAACATTCCCGTTGACGAGCTGCGGGAGCGCCTTGCCGAAATCGAAAAAGGCAAGCCCGTCTACGTCATCTGCCAGAGCGGGCTGCGCAGCTACATTGCCTGCCGCATCCTGGAAGGACAGGGATACGAGGCCTATAACTTCTCCGGCGGCTTCCGCTTTTACGATGCGGTGAGGAATGACCGCCGCCTGGTGGAAAGCGCGGCCGACTGCGGCATGGATATACTGCATAACGCTGAATGCTGCCCAAAGTAATCATGCGATTGAACCAGTCAGCGTTATGCAGTCTGGTTTCACGGCAGGTGA
>NZ_CAPDXS010000024.1:0-3639 GCF_948601915.1 uncultured Acetatifactor sp.
TATGAAATGTACCTGGCCCCTATCCCGGATGAAGAATGTTTCCAGACGGCCTATGAGGTAAAGGGGCTGCTTACCAAAACGAAAGGAGCGAAAAGAGCATGAACAAAGAAAGCATTGTCTTAGGTTCCGGCGATTTGTATTGTACGGAGTTTGAGGGCACGGACAAGGAATTGCCAACCAATGAAGCATTGGAAACGGAAGAAAACCGCCTGGGCTATATCAAAGGCGGTGCTGAAATCGAATATGCACCGTCTTTCTACGAAGCCAAAGACGATATGGGAAAGGTTTCCAAGGTCATCATAACGGAAGAGGAAGCAACCTTTAAATCCGGGATTATGACCTGGTGCGGAACCACGTTACAGAAATTATGCCAGACCGCAAGGGTCACGGAGGACAAGGCAAAGAAGAAACGCATTGTGAAGATTGGAGGAATCGGCAATGCGGATGGAAAGCGGTATGTTATCCATTTTGTACATAAAGACCCGGTGGACGGGGACGTAAGGGTAACAATCGTTGGAAACAACCAGGCCGGATTTACCATTGCATTTGCCAAGGACAGCGAAACCGTCATTGATGCAGAGTTTAAGGCACAGCCCATGGACAAGGAGGGCACGCTTATTCTGTATGAAGAGGATATGGACGCTACAGAGGAAGCAGCAGGACCCGAAAGCGGAGGGGGACAAGGCACAGAAGAGGAACCCGGCGGCGAAGTATAAGACCGTAAGAGCGGCCAGGGAGAAGCCCCCAGGCCGCTTATTCCATGAAAGGAGAATGAGGGCATGGCAGTAAAGGAATTTAATTGCAACAAGCTGAAAAGGACGTTCTGGCCGTTCACGCTGAAAGACAAGGTGGACGGGGACGGGAACGTGGTGGAAAAGGGCAGGAAAATCATTGTGAGGATGCCGCAGAAACAGGTTTTTGAAGCCATTAAGGAAATCCAGGACGTGGAAGAGGAAAACGCCACGGTGGAGGACACGGAAGCCATTTACAGACTGTTGGCGGCAGTCCTTAACAACAATATGAACCGTGTAAGGGTGACGGAAAAGAACCTGGAGGATTACGACATAGAAGAGTGTACGGCAATCCTGGAAGCCTATATGTCGTTTGTGGACGAACTGAAAACAAACCCAAACTAACCATGCCCTTTTATCCACGCCAGGATAAAGGGGAAGAGATACCGTACACATTGCTTACACGCCCGGAAAAACTGGTGATGGATTATTGCCATATAGACATTTACGAAGTGCAGGAAATGGAGATTGACGTTTATCTGTTTTTCATGCGTGAAGCAATGATTTATGAAAATTCACAGACCGAAGAGGGCCGGGAATATCTGAAAAACTGTTGGCGGATGGAGCAGACGAAGCCGGACCGTGAGGGGCTACGAAGAAATTTCAAGAAGAAAGGGGGCTGATACCGTGGCAAACAAGGGGATAAAGGGAATCACTATTGAGATTGGCGGAGATACCACCAAACTTGAAAAGGCACTTTCCGGCGTGAATGGGAAAGTGAGGAATACCCAGGCAGAACTAAGGGAAGTAAACAAACTTCTTAAAATGGACCCCAAGAACACGGAAGCCCTGGCACAGAAACAAACGCTTTTAAGTGATGCCATTGAGGAAACCAAGGAAAAACTGGATATTCTGAAAACGGCGGAAAGGCAAGTGCAAGAACAGTTCCAAAGGGGAGAGGTTTCGGAAGAGCAATACCGGGCATTGAAAAGGGAAATTGAAAAGACAAGCCTGGAATTGGAGGATTTGGAGGAAGCGGCAAGGCAGACGGACAAGGCCGTGGAAGAATTGGGGAAGTCATCCGCTCTTTCCGGCGAAGAATTGAAAAAGGCAGAGGAAAAGGCCGGGACTTTCAAGGAAAAGTTAGGGAAGCTAGGAGAAGCGGCGGAGGGTGCGGCAAAAGCATTGGGGGCCGGATTCGTTGCCGCCGCTACATATGCCACAAAGTTTGAAACGGATTGTGACAAGGCATTAAACACAGTCATTACACAGACGGGGGCAGCAGACAGTGAAGTGGAGGGGTTGGAAGAAACCCTTTTAAGCATATACAAGGATAATTTTGGCGAGGACATAAACGACATAGCAACGGCAATGGCGGCAGTCAAGCAGCAGACGGGCCTTGCAGATGAAGAACTGAAAAACACCACGGAAACCGCCATTCTGATGCGTGATACCTTTGATATAGACGTAAACGAGGGCATCCGGGGCGTTAATGCCATGATGAAGCAGTTTGGTATTTCTTCCGAGGAAGCATACAACCTTTTGGCCCAGGGGGCACAAAAGGGGCTGAACCAGAACGGGGACCTTGCGGACCAGTTGGCAGAATATTCCGTGTATTACAATGACCTGGGGATTTCCGCAGAGGAAGCATTTAACATGATGGCGAATGGTGCCAAGAACGGCACGTTCCAGATTGATTATCTGAATGATGCCGTGAAAGAGTTTGGCATAAGGGTAAAGGACGGAACGGCGGATGATGCCTTTAAGGAATTGGGGCTTAATGCGGAGGATTTGAAAAAGAAGTTCGCAGAGGGCGGCGAAGGTGCAAGGGAAGCCTTTGATATAGTGAATAATGCCCTTTTTTCTTGTGATGATAAGGTGCAGCGCAATATTTTGGGCGTTACCCTTTACGGGACAAAATGGGAGGATTTAGGGGAAGATGCGGTGCGTTCCCTGGTGAATACCCAGGGTGAGATTTCCAACGCCAATGATGCCCTGGAAAAGATAAATGAGAATAAATACAATGACCTGGGGAACCAGTTTGAAGAGTTGGGGCGGAACATCAAAGTTGATTTGATAAAGCCCATAGGCGAAGAACTACAGCCAGTAATCAGTGATGTAATAAAAGAAGTCAAAAGCAAAATACCGCAAGTAAAAACCATTGTGCTTGCGGTTATCGACAAGGTAAAGGAATTTATCTCTTTTGTGTCAAAGCATGGGTCACAGATTATTTCAATCATTGCCGGGATTGCCGCCGGGATGCTTGCATGGAACGTGGTAACAATGATTCAAGGGCTGATTTCTGCCTTTAAGGTATGGAAAACAACCACCGAGGGCGTGACGATTGCACAGAAACTTTTAAACACGGCAATGAACGCCAACCCTATCGGCATTGTGGTAACGATAATAGGAACGCTTGTGGCGGCACTTGTTACCTTGTTCGCAACGAATGAGGATTTCCGAAACAAAGTGATTGCCATATGGAACAAAGTAAAGGAAGTGGCGGCGGACGTTTTCGGTTCCATTGCGGACTTTTTCACCGTCACAATACCAAACGCCTTTAAGGCCGTGGTGAATTTTATAAAATCGAACTGGCAGGGGCTTTTACTGCTGATAGTCAATCCATTTGCCGGAGCCTTTAAACTTCTTTACGATAATTGCGGGGCGTTCCGGGAATTTATAGACAATCTGGTGGCGAACATCAAACAATTTTTTCAAAATTTGTGGGATGGCCTGGTTTCCATTTTCCAGGGTGTAGGCCAGTGGTTCACGGACCGGTTCACGGAAGCATACAAAGGCGTGACCCGTGTATTTGCGGCCATTGGTTCCTGGTTTGGGGCACGGTGGAACGATATAAAGAACGCCCTGGCCCAAGTGGCAACCTGGTTTCTCACCATGTTCACCAACG